>JAISYY010000189.1 GCA_031269635.1 Tannerella sp.
CGGTCGAGACCGTTTCATATATCCTGTTAAATTAAAATATGCAAGTATGAAAGTTTTTGTTTATCCGGGTCAGGGAGCCCAGTTTACGGGAATGGGGAAGTCCATGTATGACCAAAATGCGCGTGCGAAAGCATTATTCGAAGAAGCGAACGATATACTCGGTTTTCGTATAACGGACATAATGTTTTCGGGTACGGACGACGAATTGAAGCAGACGAAAGTGACGCAGCCGGCCATATTTTTACATTCTGTAATCCTTTCTAAAATATGGGGAAGGCTGTTTACTCCCGGAATGGTGGCCGGACATTCTTTAGGGGAATTTTCCGCATTGGCGGCTTCCGACGCTCTTTCTTTTGAAGACGGGCTGAAACTTGTTTCAAAACGCGCCCATGCCATGCAAAAAGCATGTGAGTTGCAGCCTTCTACAATGGCCGTTATTATCGGCCTTCCTGATAAGGTGGTGGAAGATGCCTGCAAAGCGATAAAGGACGAAATTGTTGTTTGTGCAAATTATAATTGCCCGGGACAGATTGCTGTTTCAGGCACCGAAGCCGGGATTGACCGGGTATGTAAAATGTTGACCGAAGCGGGCGCCAAACGTGCTTTGAAACTTAAAGTAGGAGGCGCTTTCCACTCTCCGCTAATGGAGCCTGCGCGTACCGAACTGGCCGAAGCCATTGAATCGACGGTTGTCAACAATCCGGTTTGCCCTGTTTATCAAAATTATACGGCGCTGCCTTCGACCGATCCCCAAGAGATAAAACGTAATCTTATCGCCCAGCTTACGGCTCCTGTTAAATGGACGCAGACGGTAAGGAATATGGTTGCCGACGGCGCCGACCATTTTGTGGAGCTTGGCCCCGGCAAAGTTCTGCAGGGACTTATCCTGAAAATTGACAACTCGGTTACGGCGGAAAGCTATCAGGAGAAGATAACGGACGATTGAATCAGGACTAATAAACAGTTGCATGTCAAGTAATAATGTAATATATGAGAAAAACACGCTGGAGTTTGTCACTGTCGCGCTCGAATTTTGTGCGCTGGTAGAGACGGCCTCCGGACATACGTCGTACACATTTACGGATAAAGCCGTGAAGATACTGCCCCTGCTTTATCTGAAAGCCACGTTGTTGCCGGATATTGAAGAGGATGAAAATGAATTTGATGTGGAACATTTCATTACCGAAAGGACGTACGAAGCGATCCGTTACCGGATAGCCGGTCTGCTTGGCGAATACGATTCGTTTCTTGATACGTTTCATCCCGACATGAATTATAGCGATACGCCCATCGCTTCCACGATATCGGAAAATTTAGCGGATGTGTACCAGGATTTGGGCGATTTTGCAGCACTGTTCCGTCAGGAAAACGAGGAAGTGATGAAACAGGCTTTGTATGCCTGCAAAGAGAACTTCCGCATGTATTGGGGGCAAAAACTGCTTAATGCACTGAAAGCGCTTCATACCGTACGGTTCGGCGAAGAACTGTCGCCGGATGATAACCTGTTTTTAACCGAAGAAGATACGGAATGAATTTCACGAACGCCATCACAAAAGACGCTATTTCGCAGATGCCGCGGGAAGTTTTTCCGGGACATATCATCCTTGTGGATAATCATACGGCGCTGGAAAAGTCGCTTGGTTATCTGTCTTCGCTTGCGGCAATAGGGTTTGATACCGAGACGCGGCCGAGTTTTTCCAAAAGGACACGTTACAAGATGTCATTGATGCAGTTGTCCGCCGATGACAGGTGTTTCCTTATACGGCTAAACAAGTTTAAAAAAATCCCGCCTCCGCTGGAGGCTTTCCTTAAAAATGAAGCGGTGAAGAAAATAGGCTTGTCTTTGCGCGATGATTTTCATGGTCTGCACAGCCTGACGAGCATCTCTCCGGGTAATTTCATCGACTTGCAGACGTATGTGACGCAGTTCGGCATTGAGGACATGAGCCTCCAAAAAATTTATGCGATCCTGTTTGGCAGGAAGATTTCCAAACGCGAGCGTTTGAGTAACTGGGAGGCCGAACACCTTACCGAATCGCAACAGCGTTATGCCGCCCTCGATGCATGGGCGTGCCTTCGTATATACCAATTTTTAGAACATTCAAAATGAATACGGGCAAGTTATATCTTAAACCGAAAAAAGAAGAATCGCTTCTGCGTTTTCATCCCTGGGTTTTTTCCGGCGCCATCGCTTCCGTCAAAGGGACGCCAGCCGAAGGGGGTGTGGTGGAAGTTTACAGTTCGGATAACCGTTTTCTCGGTACCGGGCATTATCAGGCAGCTACCATCATGGTACGCATCCTCTCGTTCAAACCCGCCGGGATTGACCTTGCGTTCTGGAGGGAAAGCATCGGTCGGGCTTACGAACTGCGGCGCTCGCTTGGTCTCGCCGGTCCGGAGACAAACAACACCTGCCGGCTGATTCATGGCGAGGGCGACAACTTGCCGGGACTTATTGTTGATATTTATGCGCAAACGGCGGTTATCCAGTCTCACTCCATAGGCATGCACCGCAACCGCAAAGAGATTGCCGCCGCCCTGCGCGACTGCTTGGGCGACAGCGTCAAACGCATCTACTACAAATCGGAGGGTACGTTGCCTGTGCGCACAGCGCTTGTTGACGAAAACGAATACCTCTACGGCGAAGACAGTGACGATGCGCATGTAGCCGTCGAGAACGGATTAAAATTCAGGATAGACTGGATAAAGGGACAAAAAACGGGTTTCTTCATCGACCAGCGCGAAAACCGCATCTTATTGGAACGTTATGCCCGCGGTCGCGCTGTCTTGAATATGTTCTGCTACACCGGAGGGTTCTCCGTTTACGCCCTGCGCGGCGGCGCGGCGCTCGTTCATTCGGTTGACAGTTCTGCAAAAGCCATCTCGCTGACCAACGAGAATGTAGCCTTGAATTTTCCGGGCGATAACCGTCACGAAGCCTTTGCCGAAGACGCCTTCAAGTTTATGGAAAACATTGACGGGCGCTACGGTTTGATAATCCTCGACCCTCCCGCTTTCGCCAAACACAAGGATTCCCTTCGTAATGCCCTGCAAGGCTATCGCAAGTTGAATACGATTGCATTAAAAAAAATAAAACCGGGAGGTATCATTTTCACCTTTTCGTGCTCGCAAATTGTCAGTAAAATGGATTTCCGCCTCGCCGTTTTCAGCGCTGCCGCCCAGACCGGTCGCCGCGTGCGGATCCTGCATCAACTGACCCAGCCCGCCGATCATCCGGTCAATATTTATCACCCCGAAGGCGAATATCTCAAAGGCCTCGTCCTGCAAGTGGAATAGATATAAAATAATTATACAATGAAAGAATATATTTTCAAACTTGAAATGAAGGTGCGCGATTACGAATGTGATCTGCAGGGCGTGGTTAATAATTCCAATTATCAACGCTATATGGAACATACGCGGCATGAATATATGGAGGCGCTTGGTGAAAATTTCGGGCGGCTACACGAAAAAGGCGTCGACGCTTTTGTGTCGAGAGTGGAAATCCGGTTTAAACATTCGTTGCGCAGCGGGGATAGATTCGTCTCGTGCATGAATATCAGGCGCGAGGGGATAAAACTTGTCTTTGAGCAGGATAT
The DNA here is from genome assembly GCA_031269635.1 of Tannerella sp. GTDB lineage: Bacteria > Bacteroidota > Bacteroidia > Bacteroidales > Tannerellaceae > Tannerella. The sequence goes on from JAISYY010000189.1 coordinate 3,600, forward strand.
TTACAGGATGTCCGACGATGTGCTTGCCGCTTCGGGGAAAGTGGAGGTGGTTGTCGTTGAGAACGGGCGACTTACCCGCGGCGAATATTTTGACCGGATAATTGCATCTTTAAAATAGTCTTTTTTATGGTTTCCGGCGAACATTTATATCTGGTAGGGCTTACCGTTTTGAAAGGAGTCGGCGATGTGCTGGCGCGTCACCTGTTGCAATATTTCGGTTCGGCGGAAGAAATTTTTAAGGCGAAACGGCCGGCGCTGGAAAAAGTTCCGGGAATAGGCGGCTATACGGCGGAACAGATTGAATCGGCAAAGGCGGAGGCATTAAAACGTGCGGAAAAAGAGCTGGTTTTTGTTGATAAAAACAAGATCCGTCTTTATGCATGTACGGATGATCATTATCCCGGACGTCTCAAGGAATGTCAGGACGCCCCGGTCGTTTTTTATTATAAGGGGACGGCGGATATAAGTGCGGCGAAAATAATAAGTATCGTCGGTACGCGCCGTATTACCGGTTATGGGCGTGAATGGACGGAGGCGCTTGTGAAGGACCTGGCAGGCATGTTCCCGGACCTTGTCATTGTCAGCGGATTGGCTTATGGGGCGGATGCCTGCGCTCATCGCAGCGCGCTGAAAAACAACCTGCATACCGTCGGGGTACTGGCTCACGGGTTAGACCGGATTTATCCGGCGGCGCACCGGAACGTTGCCGTTGAGATGCTGAACAAGGGGGGCTTGCTTACCGAATTTATGAGCGGCACGAATCCGGACCGGAACAATTTTCTCCGGCGTAACCGTCTTATCGCCGGACTGTCGGACGCAACGATTGTCGTCGAATCGGCCGAAAAAGGAGGGTCGCTCGTAACGGCTGACATCGCATTTTCTTACGGCCGCGATGTATATGCCTGTCCCGGACGGGTGACGGACGAATATTCCGCCGGCTGTAACCGGCTAATACAGATGAATAAGGCCGGCCTCATCAGTTCTGCAAGGGATCTGGTGATGTCCTTATGCTGGGATGTTGATGCAGGCGTTGCCGGCCGGCAGTATCCGTTGCCTTTCCCGGAAAAGCCCGATCATCCCATTATACGGTTGCTGGCTGACAAAGGAGAGTTTCATGTCAATCAGCTGGCTTTGGAAATGAATCTGTCCGTGCATGAACTTATGCCCGTATTATTCGAACTTGAACTGGAAGGACACATCAAAACCTTACCGGGAGGCATTTATAAACTGTGCTGAACGAA
>JAISYY010000220.1 GCA_031269635.1 Tannerella sp.
GCCCACAGACGTACCGCTACGCAACGCTTGTTTAGCTAAAACAAACTCCTTTTTCCCTTCACTCAAATGCTTATACAAGTTCACAATCCTCACTGCAAACTTAAAACTCTTTTCTTTTAAAACATTCTCTTTCATATCATATAATATATATTCAAAAAATTACCCATTACCCATTTTCCCAAACCCAGTTCAAGGAAAAAACATAAACTTTTTCCAAAGACCTTCAGCATGTGTGCTAACCGCGACATCGACGCTCGAAAACTTCGCCGGCAAGCCCGGTTCATTGACAAACACTTAACCCCAGACAACACATAATACACCTATTTCATATCATCATATATTTATACTTCATACTCATAAAAAAATTAACAATTAACCATTAATCCATTAACCATTATATTCATACTCAAAAAAAAATTAACCATTAACCATTAATCCATTAACCATTAAAATCACGGTTTATACCCCGATTCCTTTAACAAGTCTTGCACATTATTGTTGTTCATCAGTTCTTCGCAGGATGACTTTGTGCGTTTCATATATTTTTGCACGATTCGGTATCCGGTGAAACAGCCAAGGTCGCCCGGCGCCTTTTCGGAGATGAACGTGGACGGGGAAGGTTGAAAATACTTTGAGGCGGTCGTAATGTCCGGTGTATACAGGTGTTTGCGTTCTATCATTGTAGTCCACAGGGCGGCTTCGTAATCCAGGCACCATTTGTATTCCTCTTCGGTCAGGGACATGATGTTCCGGTAATTGTAATCTTTCCCCAACTGTTCGAGCACGTAAATGATCTTCCCTTCATAAACCATCCTGTCGAGTAAAACGTTGTCTTTTCCCCGGTATGGATATTCGGATTTCAACCATGCCTTCAGGCAGTCTTTCGCCATGCGTTCGGGAATCATGCTTTTCCGCTGCCAGGCATAAAAAAAATCTTTATACAGCGGATAATCGGCTCCCAGGTATTTGTCAATCGAACAGGACAAAAGGCTGTCGGCCACGATCACATTTTGTTGCAGTCCCGACACATGCATATAGACGGCCGGCGTCCGCATGGACGGGAACAGCATCTGCATCCGCATAAAACCATGAGAGAGTTCTTCTGCCGTGCGGGTCATTTCCGGTGAATCGGCCGCATAGCGACCGACTGCGTCTTTGTATAGCGAATGAAGCGTGGGTTCGGAGTAATAATTTATCAGATTGTCAAAAAAAACGGAAGAATCCGGGCTTGTCCTCTGAAATAAAGCTTTATCAAGAACGTCCAACATCCGGGGATATGTACGTTTGATTTGCGCCAGGATTGCCGGATCGTCCGAATCAATCCACTGCAGAAGCGCGGAATCGAAGCGGTTGATATGAACCCTGCCGGCGGCGTCAATCCTGCCGGATGATTTGCGGTTACACCCGCAAAAAAACAGCGCCGTCAAAAAAATGAATAACCCTGTAAACCGGAATCTCATTTGCTTTGCTTTGGGGATACTTTCCATTTGAACGAATAGAAAGAGGATGCAACCGCACATCGTCGTGATTACACCCTCTTTCCGTTATATAGCCCGTCCGTTAATCGTCGAAGGACAAATATATATTCGTCTTGTCGTGATCGTAAGTAACTTTACTGTCATCCAGCGGTTTTACAGCCATATTTGCTGTCTGCGGGGGTTCATTATCTTTCGGCTTCTGAATATTTGCGTTTCTTAACAGACTTTTCATGCCGATATAGATCGTGAGGGGCACGTTGTTTCCGTTACATACAACCTTGTTCAGTTTCCGGTTGTAACGGATTTCAAGTTCATCCAGTTTGTTGTTGCTGCAATCGAGGCTTTCCAGGTTTTCAAACTTCTCAATACCGTCCAGATTTTCGATATCCATGCCCGAACAGTTGATTTCCCTTATCCCTTTAGCTTCGGACAAAGAAATGTTTCCGTCTCCGTTTTTGTCAAAATTCTCCAATAAATAAGACTTAAAATTAGCGTCGGATATTTCTACCATGATTTTGTTGTCTTTGTCGGCACACCCTGAAAAAAGAAACATCATCGAACATACACTTAAAGATAAAATACTTTTCTTCATAGCTTAATCATTTTTTAAAATTTGTGCAAAAGTAAAAGATTATTCTCATATAACCAAATCAAAAGAAACGGTTATTCAATATATGTTTCTAAAAACTCACAATCCTGTGCGGTTTCAATGATTGCAATCTTCGTATCGGCAGGAATCAGAACCGTCTGTCCCTGACGCACGTGCAACGCATTGTTTTTATTGTCGCGGATCATCGCTTCGCCCTTCATGCATATATAAATAACAAACGAATCGAGTGAGGAATAATTCCGGCTCTTCGTTTTGTTTATTTTCAGAAGGTTTGTTGTGAAATATTCGCACTGTACAAGTTTGACGGTCTCATTTTTGCGGAGCGTATATTGTGTCCGGTAATCGGGATAGAGCGTATAATCAATTGCGTCTTTGGCCAGTTGGGTATGGAGTTCGCGCTCGTTGCCATTGGCGTCTTTCCGGTTGTAATCGTATATGCGGTAAGTGATGTTGCTTGTTTGCTGTATTTCCGCGATGAAACATCCCGAACCGATGGCATGTACGCGTCCTGCGGGTAAAAAGAATACATCGCCTGCTTTCACGTTGTATTGCCGGAGCACGTCCATAATGCGATTGTTTTCTACAAGGCGTACATATTCATCGGCGTCAATCTGTTGGGAAAAACCGCTGTACAGTACAGCATCCAGCGCTACCTTTATGACGTACCACATCTCCGTTTTCCCAAATGAGTGATGACGTTTGCCGGCAAGCTCATCATTTGGATGAACCTGTATCGACAAATTGTCACGCGCATCTATGAATTTTACAAGTAAAGGAAACGTATTTCCCGACTGTTGCAGCACTTTTGTCCCAAGCAGTTGCGCCCCGTATTTGTTTATCAGGTCGTCGATTGTTTTTCCCTTCAGGTTGCCGTTTGCGACAACGGAAAAATTCCCGTCAACATGCGAAAGCTCCCAACTTTCGCCGATTTTCACCGAATTGGAAGGGATGCCTTTGTATGGCAATATATCTGTTCCCCCCCATATTATTTCCTTGAAAACAGGATTAAATATAAATGGA
>JAISYY010000226.1 GCA_031269635.1 Tannerella sp.
CGTTGCACGATGACATTAATGTTCCCGTAGCGGCTAATCCAGCCATTGTTTTTGTGACAATTTTATTTATTTTCATGATGTAATTATTTATAAGTTTATATTTTGTACATTCAAATTACAAATGTATTATCAAATTTGGCATATTTCCAAACTCATTTATTATGTTATACAACATGTTTTTTGATAATTTGACAATCGTTTTGTATGGTTTTCTGCCGATACCTCGATTTATTATGATGAATTTTTACGTTCATACCTGCAAGATACATTGTATTTGTAATGTTTAACGCCATTTTTATGCTAATCCTTTTTTAATGATTATTTTGTCTGAAAAATAAATATACTGCATTACAGCAATACTCTTGCCTTCTAATATTTAACCGGTAAATTAATGTCGTCCACCGGAAGTACTCATGTCTTCTATCCTAATCGCATCGTCAAAAATGCCCAAATAGTTTGTCATTGTTCATTTATTTTCGATGCTTCCTGATTAATTTGATTTTGATGTCAGACATGCGGCAAAAACAGGTACTGTTATTCAAAAATTCAAATACCCCAATTTTTTCATCTGTAGGGGATGTCTTTATTCATTTGTTCCTCCCAGCAGCCGGACCCGGCCCCGTTGCCGGTTCTTCACGAGGGTAGCAAAGATGTGGTGCAGCGTGAAATCGACTTCAAACGTGCGGATATGGAGCCGGTGCAGGTAGCCGGCCGAACGTGCGCCTATCCGCCGCACGAAAATGGCGGAACAATCGTGCAAGGCTTCCGCAAAGCGTTGCATGTTCCCTTCCGTATGCGCCGCTTCGCCGGGAATCAGTTCTACCGTCCGGTCGCCAACGAAACGAACACCGTCCTCTCCTATTTCATAAACAAGCAGACTGGTCGCCTGCCCGAAATGCTGGTTGACGGTTTCGCCGTTGCTGCTTGCGATCGCTATCCGGTATGCCATAATCTAATTGTATGTCTGGTAAACGCCGGTGTACAGGTCTTCGAGGAACTTCAAGCCTCCGTGATACCCAACGTACGAACTGTGCAGCACCACCTTCTGCTGGAAAGGGGCGCTGACGCAGACGAAATTGCCCGCGAGCTTCTTCACAATCTGTTTTTCGAAAATACTGCCCACAATCAAGGGTGGCCCGGCATAATACTGTTCTTCGATGTCGCGGTGAATCAGGTAGCCGTCGGTAGAAAAAACAACTTCGGCCTCGATATGATAGTTGAAGTCACGGAAATAACCGGCGATGCGTTCCTGATGTTCCTCCGGGACGTTTTCGGTGATGTACTGTTTGTTGGGCATCAGTCCGAAGTCGTTAATCAGGAACTTGGAGACGGCCAGCGCCGCCGAAGCCGTCGTGACGGTAGAAAACATCTTCGACGCCGTACGGTTTTCGAAGAAGACGCTGACCGAACGTTCGATATAGTAGTAATATTCCTTTTCGTGACGGGCGATAAGCTCTTCGACAGGCGCCGGATCGAGACCGGCAAAAGCCGCCACCGTCCGCAGAAAGGCAGAACTTTCGTGGGCGCCAACCGGCAGGGTCGGATAATGCAGGTAAGGCGTGCCGAACTTTTCTTCCAGCAACTGCACGTTTCCCAGCCCCACCCATGGCGATACCAGGAGATTGAACTCTGCCAGCGGCACCCGGTTGAGGTTTTCAATACCGCGATATTCGCCGAAAATGACATTAGGCGTCAATCCGAGTTCGCGTACGAGGTTTTCGAGTTCGCGCAGGTCGCCCAGCCAGTAAGGTTCGTGGGAGGGGACAGGCCCCCAGATATTGACCAGTCCCTTGATTCTTTCGCCTTTCGGCAGCTTCGTCAGGTATTGGCGGATAAGAGCGTCGACCACCCACTCGTGCCCCTCGTAATTCGTACCCTTGAAACCGGGTGCACTAACGGCGATAACAGGCTTTGCGGCGTCCCGAAATTCGCTGACGACCTGCTCGATGTCGTCGCCTACGATTTCGGTCGTACAGCCGGACATGACCACGTACAGGTCGCCGTCGATCACCTTGAGCGAGTTCTCAATGATGTCGCGCAATTTGCCTTCACCGCCGAAGACGACCTCCGTCTCGCCGATATTGGAACAAGGGAACGTGTTGCTCGTCAAATAGCCCGTTCCCGAAGCATCGCCCGATACGCGCGCCGCGCAGCCGGGACCGGAATGAAAAACAGGTACAGCCCTGTGAATGGCCTGTACAGTCTGCGAAGCGCCCAATGCACATACGTATCTGGGTTCATCTAAAATTTTTGCCATAAAATGTTATTGTTTATTATAGTAAGAGATGCGAAATAAACAGGATATAACCATTTTCCCGCCGGAGCACAATGCCGGCAGGAAAAACACCCCCGCACCCCGCCTCCGTCCCTGACGGTACGGAATGTATTGCCGAAAATCCACATTCCGACCGGAGAAACCGTTATCTCCTGTTTTGTCATCACCCGATTCTTAATTCTTAATTCATAAAAGCATCCGCCTTCTGTTTCATCCACCAGTCGGTATAAGGCAGGCGGACGTGCCTCGAAAGGTTTTCGGTGAAACTGCGGTTGAGGATAAGGTCAAGCAACGTCTTGCCGAAACGCAACGTACCCTTGTACCCGAACACGTTGTACTCGTCATAGACACAGTAGCCCGGCACGCCGATTTTCATCGCCCAGATAGCGGAATCAGGATGGCGGGAAACAAAGATGTCCGGCCGCACCGTATTCAGGATGTTCATAAACTCGAAGTTCTGCAGGTGGTTTACCGAATAGGTAAAGTTATCCGGCGAATGGTCAAGCAGATACTGCAACGCCTGCGGACGGGAACCATCGTCGTAAGTCTTGTCAAAATGCCACGCCGTGAGATGTTCCATCTTCATGCCAAACTCCTGCAATACACGGGCGATGTTGGCGCCCAGGTTAGGTCCCATGGCTACCATCGCACGCTTACCGGTCAACTGTTCCCGTATCTTTTCTATCCGGGGAAGATAAACCGCCCGTTCCTCCTGCAGGAAAGCCTCCATCGCGGCTTCCTTGCCGACGACTTTAGCCAGCTGACGGGCGAGGTCTTCGTATCCGGTGATTCCGTGCGGCTGGAGCGAACGGACGAAGGGAACGCCATAAGCTGTCTCAAGCCCGATGCCGAGATAAGACGAAAGGGTACTGCACGTGGTTATCGAAGCCGTAGCCTCCGAGAGATGTTCAAGTTCTTCGACAGTCGATGCGGCCAGCAGGAACGTCGGCTCCAGTCCGAGCACATCAAGCAGGCGAATAATGTCGGCGCGTGTATTCCACGCCATGCCCGCCGTGAAGCCGATGATGTTGACCTTGTTGGTCTTCTTCTGCGGAGGCTTGACGATGTATTTCAATACGGCGTGATACGTAGCATCAAATCCCGAAGCCCATATCTGCGACTTGAACCCTTCGCAATGTATGGGTGCAACCGGGATGCCGATTTCGCTCCTTACCTCGTCGATAATCCCTTCCAAATCCTCGCCAATCACGCCGCTTACGCACGAAGCCCCAATGAATATCACCTTGGGATGATAACGGCGGTAGGTCTCCACGACCGTATCCTTCAAGTTGTCGACAGCGCCGAACACCGTGTCGGATTCCGTCATGTCGGTACACGTGTAGGCGAAGTGGCTCCGGTCGCGGCCAATGGCGCCGGCAAGCAGTTCGAACGCAGGTTTGACCTGTGCGATAGCGGCACAACCCGACGGTCCGTGATGTACTACGGCCGCATCGTTGATTTCGGCCGCCTGCGCCAGCGCACATCCCGACGCACAACCGGCCGCCTGACTGAAACACCTTGTCCTCTCCGTCGGGCAACCTTTACATTC
>JAISYY010000283.1 GCA_031269635.1 Tannerella sp.
CTGGTATATTGCATGGAAGAAACGGATAATCCGGAAACATTCGACAAACAGATAAACCCGCAATCGTTGAGCGTAACATGGCAACCCGGATTATTGGGCGGCGTAAACATTATCCATGACAAAGAATTTACATTGATCCCTTATTACGCATGGTCGAACCGCGGCGCCGGGAAAATGAAAGTGTTTTTTAGAGAGCGGTAAAGTAATTAAAGAAATATGATAATTAAAAACAAAATGAAACAAGTAAATAAAATTTCAACATTCCTTATCCTGTTATCAGTAATAGTCGCTTCGGTTTCCTGCACAAAAAAGCAAGAAACATTCGAAATCGGAAACAGGACTTTCCAAGTCGTCCGAGAGGTTCCCCAAGTCGTTCGGGGACGGCTATTTTTACTGTTAAATCGACAAAGAAACCTTTGCGGAAACACAAAGGAACATTATTTGCAACGCCTTGCCGTATGGGCTGGCAAGCTTCCGGGATGCCCGTCGTGCTTATAGGCGATGTAGCGTATGGCGGACGTATCGTAAGGATTTTCGAGGCGCACAAGTCCGTTTTCCCATGTTACAAGCCATATATTGTACCTGCTGTCTTCAAAAATGACGTGTGCCGAGTTGCGCTCGTTGATTTGCGGATAGGAGTAAAAAACGCCGGTTTCCCCGTCAATCCGCGCGAGTCCTTCGTTCCATTTGCCAATCCATATATTGTTGAAGTAATCTTCGTAGATAGCCTTTATATTATGGCCCCTTAACTGTCCGCCGGTGGTCGTTTCATCGTACGGCACAAAAGAATCCTGTGCGGCTCTCTACCGGTATGAGATGCCTTTTTATCATAGTATAAATGTTTTGGTCGCGAAATTATGAAATATTTCTTTTTGCACGCCATTTTGCTGTTTATATTAATTATTTCCGTACATTTGCACTGCTTTTAGAAACAAAGAATGATATAGCGAATGGCCCGGGAAAAGAAGAAAAAGAAAAAGAACTACGCAAATCGTTTTTCGGTTATTTTGTCTGTAGCCTTAACTGTTAATCTGGGTTTGTACTGGCTCCCGGATTCCATCGCGGGTTTACGGATAAAAAAGGTTGATTTATTATCGGACATACGAGTGTCATCCGAAAAGGATGAAGATGACGTTTCGGCTTTTTATACGGATGATGATGACGAATATCTTTCCGGCATATCCGCAGACATTGCAGCGGATATGGAGCCGGCAGATTCCGTCATACAGCCTCCCGTCCCCGTCCTGCCGGATAATCCGGCTGCAAAAGTAAGTGCGGAGCCGGAAGCATCCGGTGGTGATAAAAGTAACGCCGGCGATCTTTCCCGTACGGATATAGAAGATTTCTCCTCCGGTCATACGGGGCTTAGGCGCTTTTTTGCAGCGCTCAATAATATAAATCATTTGGAACGCCCCGTTCGCATCGCTTTTTTGGGAGATTCCTTTATTGAGGGAGACATTTTCGTTGCGGACTTCCGCGCACAAATGCAGGAGCGTTTCGGCGGACGCGGGGTCGGCTTCATTCCCGTTACATCAAATGTTGCACAATACCGTCCGACGATCAAACAAAGCGCCGACGGCTGGAATACGTATTCGATCATAAAAAACAAAAACAGGAAGTACGTCCTGTCCGGCCTGTCATTTGAACCGAAGTCCGACAATGCGTTTATACGCTTCCAGACGGTCGATATGTATCCCGGACTGGAGGAGGTGTCGTCCATCAAATTCATTTATTTGAATAACGAAAATACCGGCCTGCTGTTGAAAAGCGATGCGGACACGTCGTATTATGAACTGCCGCCGGCAGAGACGGTAACGCAATACGAAATAAACGGGAAATTTACGAAAGGGACCATGCAATTCAGGAATGTGGCCGGGTTAAACGCCATAGGCGTCGCTTTTGAAGACAACCGTGGCGTCGTCGTTGACAACTTTTCCCTCCGGGGTAATTCCGGCACCATAATGGCGGAACTCGACGGCGAAAGTTGCCGCGAACTGCAACGGGTAAGACCTTACGACCTGCTCGTCCTGCAGTACGGGCTGAACGTCGCCAGCGATTCGATACGCGAATACGGCTGGTACCGCAATCAGATGGTTACGGTGGTCGAACATTTGCAGGACTGTTTCCCGGGCGCCGACATCTTGATACTCGGCATATCCGACCGCAGCCATAAAAGCGGGGGGACGTACAACACCATGCCTGCGGTACTGTCGCTTTTACGTGCGCAACGGCAGACGGCTCAAAAAGCCGGAGTAACGTTCTGGAGCATATTCGCCGCAATGGGAGGCCGGAACAGCATGATCAAATACGTGGATTTGAACTGGGCAAGCAAGGACTATACGCATCTTGCCTTCCGGGGAGGACGCGAAATTGCCAGTGCCTTGTTTGAGGCGATAATAACAGAAAAAAAATTGTATGATGGTGATGAGGAACTTGTGGAAAGATAAAATCAAGAGTTTGACAATCGCTTTGGGAGGCCTTATTTTCATCTTCTTCATCGTAAGCGCCGGGAAAATAAGAGCGGTAAAAAGCGCGGAAACGCCTGCGCGCCCGGATGCGGACAAGACAGCCGAACTGCCTGCGCTGACGGACAGCGCCTTTAGCTCATTGCCGTTCATAAACGACACGCTGTGTGTCGTCAACGACCCGGCAAAATCATTGCAGCCGTTCGTCAACGGGCTGAAAGAATTGAGGGCGGGAAAAGACACGGTCATCCATATCATACACCTTGGAGATTCGCATATCCAGGCCGGTTTCTTAAGCGGGCAGACAATGCGAATGTTACAGGCTACATTCGGCAACGCGGGACGCGGGTGGATCACGCCGTTCAAACTGTCAAAAGCCAACGAGCCGGTCGATTATTTTATATCGTCCAACATAAGGGAATGGACCGTCGGGCGTTGCGTACAGTCATCGCCGAAATGTCCGTGGGGTATCGGCGGTATCGGAATACAGTCGAGCGCCCCGAAGATAGATTTCAACCTTATAATAACCCCCAGCAACGGCGCAGGATACAGCTTTAACAAAGTACTGTTATACCGCGACCGGAATGCAATGCCGATGGTGCCCTTGCCGCACTGTCCCGATTCCATACGCGCTTTGTCATGGGGTGAAGCGTTTCACGAAGATCTCGTCGTCGATACGTTCATGACAGCCAGCCTGACAGATACCTTTAAACTCACCGCTATCGGCCCCGGCAAAGACGCCGGTGCACACAACAGCCGGTACTACGGCTTTATGCTGATGAACGGACTCCCGGGCATACTGTACCACTCGATCGGCGTAAACGGAGCGCGGTTTATTGATTATACGAACCGTAACTATATACGTCAGTTAGCGCTGCTCAAGCCGTCGCTCCTCATCGTTTCGCTGGGTACGAACGAATCGTTCGGGCGCCAGTTCGGGAAGGAACAGTTCCGCACACAGGTTGACGCCTTTATACAGTTAGTAAAAGAAGAACTGCCCGGAACGGCCCTGCTGATAACAACACCGGCAGAATCCTACAAACGCGCCTACAAAAACAAAAAGAGATATTATGTCCGTAACGACAACATCGCCAAAGTTTCGGATGCATTAACCTCCTATACGGAAGAAAAGGGAATCGCATGTTGGGACCTGTTTTCGATAACGGGCGGCAATAACTCATGCAAAAACTGGTTCAATGCCGGTATGTTCGGACGCGACCGCATCCATTTTTCGAGCAAAGGATACGGCGAGCAGGGCGTTTTGTTATACAAAGCGCTTATCCGTTCGTGCATCGGCAGTGAAACAGGGGAAGATATCATAATGGCGAATACGGGAAATTTGTCTGCCGAAGATTTTATCATCTCCGTTTTCACCGATTCCGAAGAAACGTTAACCGGCGAAAAACCGGCGGAAGAAGAAACGATTGAAACGGAAACGGAAAAAAGTAATGCCAAACGGGAAAACGAAGAAGAATCACAGCCGGAAGACCCGGTGACGAAACGCGTGCAAAGACAGGAAAGGGAAGACCAGGTGACGAAGGAGGTGCAGGATGTGGAATGATATCGAAAAATATTTCAACGAGTTGTCATTCCAGAAGTTACTTGAATTATTCAAATACCAGCCCGAATCCCCGATGTTATTCAGCACGGGGCTGTTCCTGTTTCTGTTTACCGGGTTCTATATCATCTACAATTCGTTGCATCACCGGTCAAATATACGAATCCTGTATGTGATTCTTTTCTCAATCTATTTTTATTACAAGACAAGCGGACTGTGGTTTATACTTCTGATTTTTACGGCGACTTCCGATTTTTTCATCGGGCAGATAATTCCCGGGACGCGAAGCCGTACGGGGAAAAAACTGTGGATAACGTTGAGCGTCTGCATCAATCTCGGTATGTTGACCTGCTTCAAATACACAAATTTCCTGTACGAACTGGCGATCGACTTCTGGCACACGGTTGGCGGGTTGATGAACGAGCCGGTACTGGAAGGAATGACGTATAAACCCCTCGACATATTTCTTCCCGTCGGAATATCGTTCTTCACGTTCCAGTCCCTGAGTTATACGATCGACATCTATCGCGGCCAGATAAAACCCGTCACGAAATGGACGGATTATCTTTTTTACGTATCGTTCTTTCCCGGACTGGTGGCAGGGCCGATTGTCAGGGCAAAGGATTTCATTCCCCAGATATATAAAAAGCCGGCGCTCCTCTATAACCAGATGGGAGAAGCATTATACCTGATCATCTGCGGGCTGTTCAAGAAATGCATCCTGTCGGACTATATAAGCGTGAACTTTGTCGACCGCATTTTCGACGCGCCGGCTCTTTATACGGGAGTTGAAAACCTGATCGGCGTATATGGCTATGCGCTTCAGATATACTGCGATTTCTCCGGCTATTCCGACATGGCGATCGGCATTGCCCTGTTACTGGGCTTCCGCTTTAACATCAATTTCGACTCTCCATACCAGTCGGCAACCATTACGGAGTTCTGGCGAAGGTGGCACATTTCGCTTTCGACCTGGCTGCGCGATTATCTTTACATCCCTTTGGGAGGCAACCGCAAAGGCACGACACGCACCTATGTCAACCTCATCACAACCATGCTGCTGGGAGGGCTGTGGCACGGCGCTGCGTTGCGGTTCATCTTGTGGGGCGCCATACACGGGATAGCGCTGGCCATACACAAACTGTCCATGAACCTGTTCGGACTGAAAGCCGGCGGCGCGGAGATGCCGCTCTGGAGACGTATAACAGGCACCGTTTTCACATTCCACGTCGTCTGTTTTGCCTGGATCTTTTTCCGCGCCGGCACAATGGAAAAAGCCGGGGAGATGCTGACGCAGATTTTCACGCATTTCGAACCCGGCGTGTTCCTGCAATTCGTTTCCGGGTACCGCCTGATTTTCATACTTATGGTAACAGGATACATCATCCACTTCTTGCCTAAGGAAATAGACCTGGCAATCCGGCGGAAAATAACCGTTATGCCGCTCTGGGCAAAGGCTGCACTGCTCTGTATTGCCATATTCGCAGTTATCCAGATGAAAAGTGCGGAAATTGTACCATTCATCTATTTCCAGTTTTGACTTTGTACATAATACTGTATATTTTGATAAAAATGTTTGTTTCGACACCGAAAAAAAGACAGGAAGTTGTTATATTTGCCGGACAAATACATTATATTTTTAATGGTGTACTCATTTACACAAGAACAAAAAGCCAAATCGCCTGTATCTACGGAAGTTAGGGAACATATATTGGACAATGGACTAACCGTATGGTTAAACGAAGACCATAACCAGCCCAAAGTGTTCGGTGCAACCGTTGTGAAAGCCGGATCGAAGGACAGTCCCAACACCGGGATCGCTCATTATTTCGAGCATATCATGTTCAAGGGAACGGAGCATATCGGTACGGTTGATTACACGGCAGAAAAAGTTTTCCTGGACCAGATAGCCGATAAGTACGACCTCCTGTCTGCCACCAAAAGTGAGATGCGGCGCGCCGAAATACAGCGGGAGATAAACGAATTGAGCATCTTGGCGGCCGATTACGTGATACCGAACGAGTTTGACAAACTGATAAGCAAATACGGCGGCACAAACCTTAATGCCGGGACTTCGTACGATTACACGATCTATCACAATACATTCTCCCCCCAATACATCGAACACTGGGCGGAAATAAACAGCGAAAGGCTGATATGCCCCGTCTTCCGGATGTTTCAACCCGAGCTGGAGACGGTTTACGAGGAGAAGAGCCGGCGCGACGATATGATGTTTAACCAGGCTATGGAGAAAGCGTTCGAACTGTATTTCCATCCCCATCCGTATGCATACCCCATCATCGGAAGCGCGGAAAGCCTGAAGAACCCAAGTCTTTCGGGGATGCACAAGTTTTTCAAAAAATATTACGTGGCAAAGAACATGGGCCTTCTCCTGAGCGGCGACTTCGATACGGAAAAGGTTTTGCCCATCATCACAAAAGCCTTTTCGAGAATACCGGAAGGCGACGATCCGGAACGGTGCATCATCACCATCCCGCCTTTTTTCGGACGCGAAAGACATTCCGTCAAAATACCAATTCCGCTGATGAAGGTGATGGCCATGGGGTTTCGCGGCGTTCCGGCCAACCATCCCGACCAGGCTGCCTTAAACATCGCCGTCGCCATCCTGAACAACCCTAACGGAACAGGCTATTTAGACCGGCTTATGAGTCAACGGAAACTGACCGGCGCCATGGCTGGGGGCGAAACGCTGAACGAAGCCGGAATGCTTGGGCTTATCATCATCCCCAAGTTAATGACGCAGACATACAAGGGCGCCGAGCGGCTCGTCTGGCGCGAAATAAACAAGGTTCGCAACGGGGATTTTTCCGAAGAAATGTTTGAAAGCTTGAAACAGGAACAGTTGCGCCGCCATATAACGGAGCTTGAAGACATCGATTCCAGGAGCCGGATCATGATACGCCTGTTCACTCAAAGGAAGAGCTGGGACGACTACAGGAAGGAACTGCAGCGTATGGAGGCGCTGACGAAAGACGACGTCGTCCGCATCGTGAATAAGTACCTCAACAACAACTATCTTTTCATACACAAAAAAACGGGTAAATACATGAAAGAGTATCTTCCCAAGCCCGATTTTGCGCCGATCGTACCGAAACATTCCAATGCCACGTCGAAATATGCCCGTAGCCTGGAAAAACTTCCTGTCCAGGAAGTTAAAATACGGCACCTTGACTTCGAGCGCGATGTGCAGACCATTCCGCTTACGCCGAAAGCAACCCTGTATGTGACAAACAATCCGGCTAACACGATCTTTTCCTTAAAGATTTCCTACGGGACAGGCACGCTCGAAGAACCGCTTATGAAATACCTCGCCAGCTACCTCTCCCTGCTGGGAACGGACAAATATACCCTGAACGAACACCGCACGCGCTTGCAGTTGTTAGGCGGCCTTATGCATTTCGATTCGGACGACAATCATTTTGTCATAAGCATAAGCGGATTTGACAAATATTTTGAAGACACGCTGATCGTCATGAGCGACTTCCTGCAACATGTAAAAGACGACGAAAAAAAACTGAAAACGATCGTCGACGATGCAAAAGTAAGTGAAAGCGCCTTTTTCAAGTCGAGCAACGACGTCGCCGAAGCCCTTTTCGAATACGTCCTCTACGGTACGAAATCGCAATACATGATGAAGCCGTCGTTCAAGGAAATAAAAAAACTAAAGGGGCGCAAACTCCTTGATTTGTTTTTCAAGATCCGGAAGGTGAAATGCAATTTTCACTATTGCGGCACAGGGGATGCCGCGTCCATTGCAGAAAAAATACGGCGGCACATACCGCTGGGAGACATCACCGAAGAAACGCATATCCCGGTCTACCGCGAACCGATCATCTACGACCGTCCGCTGGTGTTCTTCCACGACATGCGCGACGTATCACAGAACATCGTTTACGGCTTCCAGGTCACATCGCCGCTGGCAACACCGGACGACAGATGCTGTGCACGGCTCTTTTCCGAATATTTCGGAGGCGGCATGTCGTCCCTTTTATTCCAGGAGATAAGGGAGTTCCGCTCATACGCCTACCAGACGTCGGGAGGCATCCAACTCTCGCCGTTCTGCATGGCGCACAAGCCCTCAACATTCGTCACCTACCTGTCGACACAACGCGACAAAACCATCGACGCGCTGACCGTTCTCAATACCCTTGTACAGCGTATGCCGGCACATCCCGAAAAAATAGAACCTATCATACAGAGTATCATCAATCAAATAAACAACGAGTACCCCTCATTCCGCGACATATCCATAAAAATCGCCCGTTACAGGCAGGTCGGCCATAACGAAGACCCGACCCGATTCCTTTTGCAAAAAATAAAAGGGATGTGTATCGACGATGTTATAAAGTTTCATGATACTTATATAAAAGACAGGACACTCGTTTACGTCATCGTCGGGAACGCCTCAAAAATAAATATGTCCCGCCTGTCTTCGTTCGGCGACGTCATCCACGTAAGGCAAAGTGATTTTTACAATTAAGAATCGTGTGAAAATTAATTACCGGCAATCTGTTGATTGCCCCTTTCTTTGAAATTTTTTCCGGCGAAATATTAAAATGAATTTCTATGTTTGTATTGGGATAGAAAGCGAGACCGGTAATGCAAATATAATCCTCATTATTTTTTTTTTCGTCATCTGCTATTCCGGCAAACATGTTTTTTGAAATACATGCCGGTTCCGGCGTATAAAACAGCATAAGTAAAAAAAATACGATTTACGGTAGGGTATCAGCCCGTTTGTGCGGTATATTAGCAAAAACAGACTAAGCGTATGAAAAAAACAGTTTTATTAATATTGATAGCGTTTATAAGCCTCTCACCGGGAGGATGCCGTCCTGAAGCGGAAGAAATACCGTCACAGATCACGTCCGGCATAATAGCCAGGGCCTCAAACGCAGAAGAAGTCGCCACAGGGAGTGAGGGTGTCACGACAAAAAGCAACGCTGTGGAACAGGTCGTTTTTACCGGCGACGACATCCTGTGGTTCAACGGGACTACGAAAGAACTCCGTTTTAAGGACAATCTCTCGAACAAATCCATTCTCGCAGGCATACATACGCAGGCAATCAAATTTTATATCAACGACGAATATCTGTTTACTTCCATGCTATACGTATCCGATTACAGTTCGCAAATTTTCAACAGTCTGGTTTTTTATTACAACACAATAGAAAACAAATATTTCCTGAAGGACGGCTATCCCGCTATATCCGTACTGTCAAATCCGCAACGAGTGCAGGAATTACGCGACGAAAACATGAGGAAGATAGCAAATGAATGGAACAAATTCATCGAGCAACTGAAAAAAGAAGAACGATATAAAGACTGACGCAGATAATGAGATAATAAATAAACCTCCGTCATTTTTATTATTTTTTATGCGTGTTCGGGTTTATAGCGAACTTGCGAATGAATAGTTCGAGCAGTAACATATTGTTGCACTATGTTTTGTAATTAGCCATAGAAAACGGCTTGAGTTCCGATTTTCGGTTTTGCAACCACTGAACTTTGGCTAAATTAACGGTTGTAAGCGCGGCGTTAAAGTGAAAATTGAGTTTGTTTTTGCTACGAGTCTGACAGTCGTTCAACCCGTAATGCTTTTGGCATCGCGGTAAAGAGATTCGATTTGAAAGCGGGAGCGATAAAAAGTTACAATTTCAATTAACCCCTATTTTTCACGGCGCCGCAAAAAAAAATTACCCCCTTACCCCACATTTCTGCCCGCATATCTGTTTTTTTAGGGAAAAACCTTGTACATTTGCCTGTCACAAAACAATGGAATATGAACGAAATTGAAATAAAAATCAATCGGCTCCGCGAAGAATTGGAACGGCACAATTATAA
>JAISYY010000327.1 GCA_031269635.1 Tannerella sp.
ATTCAGTTTTTTCAATCTTCCGCAAAAACAGTGCTGGCTGTTGAAGCGGTACAAGAGTTCGGTCAAAATGATACGGAAAAATTAGTCTGGCTGTTCAGTGGAGCCAAACCGGTTAAAACAAAAACAGTAAAAGGCTGGTACGTCGGGCCACGACGGGAAATGATTACGCCCTGGAGTACAAATGCCGTTGAGATAACACAAAATATGGGCATTGACGGAATTTCCCGTATAGAGGAATACTTTTCCGTTCCTTCCGGAGAAGCAAAATACGACCAGATGCTTCAACGTATTTACGACGGTCTGGATCAAAAGATTTTCACAATTGATAAAAAACCCGGCCCGATCATTTTTATTGATGATATTGCTTTGTACAACAAAGCGGAAGGACTGGCTTTAAGCAAAGAAGAGGTCGAATACCTGAACGGGGTAAGCGCAAAGCTGAACCGCAAACTGACCGACAGCGAAGTGTTCGGCTTCTCGCAGGTAAATTCCGAACACTGCCGCCACAAGATTTTCAACGGAAGATTTGTCATCGACGGAAAAGAAATGGAAAGTTCGCTTTTCGCCCTGATCAAAAAGACATCGGCCGTCAATCCGAACAGGCTCGTATCGGCCTATAAAGATAATGTAGCGTTCACCGACGGGCCTTCCATCGAACAATTCGCGCCGCTGTCCGGCGACAGGCCGGATTTCTATGCCGCAAAAAAGATTCACACCGTACTCTCCCTTAAAGCCGAGACACACAATTTCCCGACAACGGTAGAACCGTTCAACGGCGCAGCAACCGGAACCGGTGGCGAAATACGCGACCGTCTCGGCGGCGGAAAAGCATCCCTGCCCATCGCCGGAACAGCCGTCTATATGACGTCCTATCCGCGTACGGAAGAAGGACGCTCATGGGAAAGCATCCTGGATCCACGCAAATGGCTGTACCAGACTCCCGAACAGATCCTGATAAAAGCGTCGAACGGTGCTTCCGATTTCGGGAACAAATTCGGACAACCCCTTATCTGCGGCTCGCTCCTCACTTTCGAACATTCCGAAAACAACAAAAACTTCGCTTACGACAAAGTCATCATGCTTGCCGGCGGCGTAGGCTACGCCAACAAACGCGACGCCCTGAAAGGCGTTCCCGGACCGCACGAGAAAATTGTCATACTCGGAGGCGATAATTACCGTATCGGGATGGGCGGAGGCGCCGTGTCGTCCGTTAACACCGGACAATATACAAGCGGCATTGAACTGAACGCCGTCCAGCGTGCCAATCCCGAAATGCAGAAGCGTGCGGCAAACGTCATCCGAAGTATAGCGGAATCCGGCAGCAACCCGATCATATCCATCCATGACCATGGCGCGGGAGGACACCTCAACTGCCTCTCCGAACTGGTAGAATCAACAGGCGGACATATCGACATGTCCGAACTGCCGGTTGGCGACCCGACCCTCTCGGCAAAAGAAATAATCGGGAACGAAAGCCAGGAACGCATGGGGCTACTCGTAAAAGAAAAAGACGTCGAACGTATTCGCCGTATAGCCGAACGGGAACGTTCTCCAATGTATGTCGTAGGCGAAACAACCGGCGACATGGAATTCGTTTTCGAACAAAAGGACGGGCAAAAACCGATTGATATCAAACTCGAATACATGTTCGGGAAACCGCCCCGCACCCTTATGGAAGACCAAACGGTGCGGGAAATTTATTCGCCGGTGGAATACAAAGCGTCCGGCCTGCATGATTACCTCGAAAAAGTACTCCAGCTCGAAGCCGTAGCCTGCAAGGACTGGCTCACAAACAAAGTAGACCGTTCGGTAAGCGGCCGGATCGCACGCCAGCAATGCCAGGGCAGGCTGCAATTACCGTTGAGCGACCTCGGTGCGGTAGCGCTCGATTATCGCGGCAAAGCAGGAATAGCCACTTCGATAGGACACGCGCCACAGGTGGCATTGATTGATCCGGCAGCCGGGTCGGTCATGTCGATAGCCGAAGCATTGACAAACATTGTATTCGCCCCGTTCACCGAACAGATAAAAAGCATCTCCTTAAGTGCCAACTGGATGTGGCCATGCCGCAATGAAGGCGAAGACGCCCGCCTGTACAAAGCCGTCAAGGCCGCATCGGATTTTGCCGGTAAACTGGGAATCAATATTCCGACAGGAAAAGACTCCCTCTCAATGACACAAAAATACGGCAACGACAAAGTGCTCTCGCCCGGAACCGTAATTATCTCCGCTGCAGGCGAAGTAAGCGACATCAGGAAAATCGTTTCCCCCGTACTGGTAAACGATAGACATACATATATATATTATATAGATTTTTCATTCGCTAAAATGAAGCTCGGAGGCTCCGCCTTTGCTCAGGCTCTATGCAAAATAAGCGACGATGCACCGACCGTCAAGGATCCCGCGTATTTCCGCGATACTTTTAACGCCATACAGGACGCCGTTGACAGGGAACTCATCCTTGCCGGTCACGATATTTCTGCGGGAGGCATGATCGTCACACTGCTGGAAATGTGCTTTGCAAACGTGGCGGGCGGATTGGACGTAAACTTAGATGTCCTGGCGGAAAAAGATATTGTAAAAATATTATTCTCGGAAAACCCGGGTATCATCGTTCAGGTGAAAGAAAAGAAAACGTTCGAGAAACTGATGCAATCCGCAGGCGCAGGATTCGCGTGTATCGCAAGACCCGCGGACGAGCGACATATCCTGATCGCAAAAGAAGGCGCCCGGTACCAATTCGGCATAGACTACATGCGCGATGTATGGTATAAGTCCTCCTACCTGCTCGACATGCGCCAAAGCGGTAACGAATGTGCCGGCAACCGGTTTGAGAACTACAAAACACAGCCGTTGGAGTATAAATTCCACAAAGAATTTAAAGGAACGCTCCGGTCGTATGGGCTGACGGCGACGCACAGAAAGAAAAGCGGCGTCCGGGCGGCCGTACTAAGGGATAAGGGTTCGCAATGCGAACGGGAGACGGCTTATGCGCTCTACCTTGCCGGATTCGACGTAAAGGATGTTCACATGACAGACCTGGCGACCGGACGTGAGACGCTTGACGACGTTCATTTCATCGCGTTCTGCGGCGGATTTTCAAATTCCGATGTGCTCGGATCCGCGAAAGGCTGGGCGGCAGGTATATTGTATAATGAAAAAGCCAAACGCGCCATTGACCGTTTTTATGAACGCAACGACACCATGAGTATCGGTATATGTAACGGTTGCCAGTTGATGGCTGAACTCGAACTTCTTCATCCCGGCCACGAGAAAAAACACAAAATGCGCCATAACGATTCGCATAAATTCGAATCCGGCTTCATAACGCTTGAGATTCCGGGAAATAAGTCCATCATGCTGGGATCGCTTGGCGGCACAAAACTCGGCGTATGGGTGGCGCACGGGGAAGGCAAGTTCGATTTCCCGTACGAAGAAAAACGGTACAATATCGTGGCAAAATATAATTATGAGGGGTATCCGGCTAATCCGAACGGATCGCCGTGGGCTACGGCCGGTATCTGTTCCGACGACGGCCGCCACATCGCAATCATGCCGCACCCGGAAAGAGCTATTTTCCCCTGGCAGTGCGGATACTATCCGGCAGAACGCAAAGACGATGAAGTGACGCCATGGATAGAAGCCTTCGTAAACGCACGGAAATGGATTGAAGAAAGAATATAAATCCGGTTTTAACCCGAATGAGCGAAATCCCGTTTTTCGCTCATTCGGGTATATTTTTTAATCTAAATTTGACGTTTTATAAAAAAAGCTCAACTCAAAATTTTTCAGTTAATAGAGCTTTTTAACAAAAAAGATTGACCTCAAAAATTGGCTATAATACGCTATGAATAAACAATAAACAGCCACAAAAATGAACACTTCCTTGAATTTTCAACAAATTTTTGTAAGTAATATTTAACTTTTGAGGGGTCGTTTTTTTACCTTTTTTGTGTAAATATTAAGCCAATTTATACGTTCTTTGTTTTGTTAAATTAAGGCGAAATAAGGGAATGAAAAAGTCTATGATTTGGATGCTAACGGGGGTAATGACATTTGCCTTTATTGGCCTGCTTGTTTTGCAGGTTCAATACATCGTGACCATATTCAAGACAAGTAATGAACAATTTGAATCAACCGTAAGACGCAGCCTGGAAAAAGTATCGCGCGAACTGGAATATGAAGAAAGTCGTGCATACCTCGAAAATTCTATCGGGACGGATTTCATGTACAAAAATCCGCCTGACCAGCAGAAAATAAACCGGATGATGCAAAGTATCAAGATGCAAGTGACGAGAAGCGATTCCACCGGAACAATAAAAAGTTTTGAAGAAATAGAAGCTTACGAGATAAGCCAACACATTCAAAAGCCACGGGAAAAAACAACCAAATCAACCATTATCGAGACATCGGAAAAATTGCAGAATGACATAATGGAGCGTTATTACCGCCAAAAGGAAATCCTGGATGAAATCGCATTCAGGCTGATTCAGACGGAATACCTGACACCTATTGAAAAGCGTGTAAACTTCAAATCGCTGCAAAACGCGATTAAAGCGGAATTTGTGAACAACGGATTGAATCTTCCTTTCATCCTGATGGTGGTAAACAACAACGAACAAATCGTATACCAGAGTGAAGCGTTTCCAAGAACCCCTAAAAGTTCGGAAATCATAACGCAGGTTATTTTTCCGGGAGACCCGCCGTCGAAACACAATTACATGAAAGTTTACTTTCCCACGAAAGGGGATTATTTGTCCGAATCGGTTTCATTCCTTGTGCCGTCGGTCATATTTTCCATCATATTGCTGATCACGTTTGCGATCACCATCATTACCATTTTCCGTCAGAAAAAATTGTCGGAAATGAAGAATGATTTTATAAACAATATGACACACGAGCTTAAGACACCCGTATCGACCATCTCAATCGCCGCACAGATGATGAAAGACGCCGATATATCGAGAAGTCCCGAAGTTTTCAGACAGATCTCTACCATAATAAGCGATGAAACGAAAAGACTTGGATTTCTCGTTGAGAAGGTGCTTCAGATGTCACTGTTTGAAAACCAGAAAGCGACGCTTAAGCTCAAAATGCTTGATATTAACGACCTGATAGCAGGTATTGCAAATACTTTTAAAATAAAAGTAGAGAAATCCGGCGGTACCATAGATATTGATTTACAGGCAGAAGATTCAGCCATACAGGCAGATGAAATGCATATCACCAATATGCTGTTCAACCTCATGGATAATGCCGTAAAGTACCGCCGTGAAAGAGTTCCGCTACGCCTTATGATACGTACACGTAACGAAGGCGAAAAAGTAATTATCTCGGTAGAAGACAATGGGATAGGAATTAAAAAAGAAAACCTCAAAAAAGTATTTGACCGTTTTTATCGCGTACCGACAGGAAACGTACATAATGTCAAAGGTTTCGGCTTAGGGCTTGCTTATGTGCGGAAAGTGGCGGAGGACCATAAAGGTTCTATACGCGCGGAAAACGGTCTGGGAAACATTGGAACAACATTTATTATTACATTACC
>JAISYY010000366.1 GCA_031269635.1 Tannerella sp.
ACGTTCGGCCTCCCGCCGTCGCAACCCGTCGGAATCATCAAGGACGCTATAAAAAATGCGATACTCGACGGGATTATTCCTAACGAATATGAGGCTGCCGTACGGTTTATGCACCGGAAAGCAGGCGAAATGGGTCTGCAGGCGGTTGCGGGCGAAAAATAATACGGCGGCATGCCGGGCGCTTCCGCGTTCAGTTCATGCGATGGACGTTTTTCACACCTTTTACGCCTTGTAGCTTTTTCATCAGGACCGTCAGCGATGCCGTGTCGGGGATGATGATCGTGAAAGTTCCCTGGAAAAGGCCATCGACGGAATCAATGTTTATCGAACGCAGCGAGACGCGGTTTTCCTTGCTGATTACGGACGTGATGTTTGTCACGATGGCGATATCGTCGTTGCCTACGATGCGCAGGGTGACGGTGTAGCCGCTCGTGCCTTTGCCGCTCCATTCGGCCGGGATGATGCGGTAGCCGAAGCGGGTGCGCATCTCCGGGGCGTTGGGGCAGTCCATGCGGTGGATTTTGATGCCCTGGGTGGATACGAAGCCGAAAACCGGATCGCCGTATATCGGGTTGCAGCATTTTGCCAGCCGGTAATCTATGCCGGTCAGGTTGTTGTCGATCACCAGGATGTCCTGGTGGGTGGACAGTTCCTTCGCTTCGATGTTGGCGACATATTCCCCGGCGCTGCGGGTATCGGCGTGTTCGGGGATTTCCTTTTCCTTCTGTTCCAGTTCGGTACATTCATCGATTACGGTGTTTATGTCTAATTTTTCTTCGGCGATATCGAGGTAAAAGTCCGTGACCGTTTTATATCCTTTTTTCTTTATGTACCGCATCAGCACGGCGTCTTCGATCTCCGCCTTGCGGTTTTTCATGCGCCGTTGAAGCTGTTCCCTGGCCAGGTCGGCGCTTTTGGCGTATTCTTCCCGGAGGGACTGTTTGATTTTTGCACGCGCTTTTGGCGTGGCGACGAACGAGAGCCAGTCGCGTTTCGGCGTTTGTGCAGGCGAGGTGACGACTTCGATTGTATCGCCATTGTGCAGGACGTACTTTATCGGGACGTTCCTTCCGTTCACTTTGCCGGAGATGCAGCGGCTTCCGATCTTTGAATGGATGGCAAAGGCAAAATCGAGCACCGTGGCTCCCTTGCCGAGTTTTATCAGGTCGCCGTTTGGCGTGAACACGTATATTTCGTCCTGGTAAAGATCCGTTTTGAACTCTTTCATCAGGTCCATCGGCGTCGAGCCTTGCGTTTCGAGTACGGCACGCACGTCCGCCAGGAAGCCGTCGAGGCCGTTTTCCTCCTGTCCGCCTTTGTATTTCCAGTGCGCCGCCAGGCCCTTTTCGGCAATCTCATCCATGCGTTCCGTGCGGATTTGCACTTCGACCCAGCGTTTTTGCGGCCCCAGGACGGTGATATGCAGGCTTTCGTAGCCGTTCGTCTTCGGCACGGAAAGCCAGTCGCGCATGCGTTTGGGGTTGGGCTGGTACATGTCGGTGATGATGGAGAACGCATGCCAGCAGTCGGCGCGTTCCTTTTCCCTTTCCGAATCGAGGACGATGCGGATGGCGAACAGATCGTATATTCCCTCGAAATCGACTTTCTGTTTCTTTATTTTGTTGTTTATCGAATGAATGGATTTCGTCCGCCCCTTGATTTCGAACTTCAGCCCGGCGCCGTTCAGTTTTTCCCGGACGGGGTCGATGAAATTCTCAATATAGGCATCGCGCGAGCGCTTTGTTTCGTTGAGTTTGTCCCGGATATAATAATATTGCCGGGGGTCCAGGTATTTGAGCGTCAAATCCTCCATTTCGCTTTTAATCTTGTACAGTCCGAGCCGGTGCGCCAGGGGGGCGTACAGGTAGGAGACTTCGGTAGCGAGCCTTATGCGGTCATTTTCTTCGACAATCTCTTTGCCCATGCGCATCATGCAGAGGCGGTCGGCAATCATGATAAGGATCACGCGGACGTCTTCGGCAAACGAAAACAGCAGGCGGTGGAAGTTCTCCGAGTTAATGGCCGTATTGCGGGCATAGAGGTCGGACGTCTTCAGCAGCCTGTTGATGATAAGCGACACGTCGGCGCCGAATGTTTTTTCGACCTCCTCGACGGTAACCGCTTTTTTCAGCACGGGACGGTACAGGATAAGCGCGAGAATGGACGTGCGTTTAAGCCCGATATCCTTCGTCGCGATCAGGGCGGTTTCGATATTGCGGAGCAGGCCGTTAATCCCGTTGCGGTCGCGGCCGTAACATTCCATTGCGACCACCGGTTTGAGTAACTGCCGTATTTTCGGGGCGTCTTCCCTTTCGAGGCTTTCCGACAGTGCGCCGGACAGTTCCCTGTACCTGGAGAAAAACAGCCTCTTCTCATCTTCCGTAAAAAACTTGTCTGTATGCATCTTCTTCGTCGTTTTGTTGTCTGTTGAAATGAATCTCCTTACGTGCGGCAAAAATAGTGATTAACGGTTACATAATTCACATAATTTCCTACAATTCGGATAATAAAAAACCGTAAATTTTGAAAAT
>JAISYY010000042.1 GCA_031269635.1 Tannerella sp.
GGGCAAAGGTCTTTCGCCGCTGTTGATGTTGCCTACCGGATGATTACTTCCTTCGTATGTCCGGTCGATTATTTTTTCCAGGCGGTTAAATTCAAACAGTCCGTGCCCTTCGCCCCACAGTTCGATTCGCTTTTGAACAAAAATCTGATCAAGCAGTGCCTCTTTATCGGACGACCATTCATAGGAATGGCTCCCGTTGACGGCCCGGGCGTTCGTGATGATGTCCAAAGTGGCTTGAGCTTCTGCAACCGTTTTGATACGCGCTTCCGATTCGGCCTTGATATAATAGGCTTCGGCCGAACGGAGATAGACGTAATCTCCCAGGAAACTTCCGCTCGGATCGACAAACTTTTTTTGCACATAAGGCACTTCCGGTTCGCCGCCGTCGGCTCCTTCAAAAAGCGTTTTCCTGATGTCATTTGCGTCGATTTGGTCATACAGGCGGCGGTCGATACTCTTGTACTGCCCCAACAGTCCTGCATATCCGGGACTGAACGGGTCGATAATCGAAAAGAACGAGGCGTAGATAGTTGAGTTTTCGCTGTTAATATCTACTCCCCACAGCCATTCCACATCGCTGATATCGGCAAAGCCTTTGGTATAATTCGCACGCGGAGTCAGTTGGGTCTCATCGACCACCTGTTTTGCATATTCCCAGGCTTTATCGTATTTTCCTGCGTACAAATACGCTCTTGCCGCCAGTAACTTTGCAGCTACCTGTGTAATCCGGGTCGGAACCGACAGCTCATACCCTTCCAGCAGGGGAATGGCCGCGTCATAATCGCTCAGGATCTGAGTATATACATCCTCTACCGTTCCCCGCGCTTTCCCTTCCAGTACATTATCCGTATAAACAGGCACTCCGGGCAGCGATTTTATATTGTCCCAGCTACCGCCCGTTTGATAAAAGTTTATCAGGAAAAAATAATGAAACGCTCTTAAAGCCAAGGCCTCTCCTTTCAGGTTTTTTTGGGTGTTACCGAGCGAACTTTCATCCGTCAGGACTTCGATGATGCTATTTAAGTCCCTTATCTGCGCATAAGCGTATTTCCACTGCCGGGAAGGACTATAAGCATTGGATGCTATCCGGTCGTTGAACTGATAAAATGTTATAAACCAGGAACTGGCCATGTGAACGACATCTTCCGAAGATAAATCCACGGCCAAATCAATGGATTTCTGTCCGAAATCGTCGTGGCGGCTGGCATAAAATGCATATTGTATGGAACGTGCATATACGCCTTGAATTAAAGCATCCGAATTTCTTTCCAGGATGTTGGGTAATTCATCGGCGGTAACATAGCGGCTGTTGGCCGGTTCCAGGACATCTTCACAGGAAGACAATCCCCCTATAAACAGGAAAAGCGCGAATAATTTGATTTGATATGGTTTCATAATTATGCTTGTTTTTATAATGTTACATTAAGACCAAACGATATTGTTCGTATGGGCGAATAATTAAATCCGGTTGAACCGTAATCGTATTGACGGGGGTCCAAACCTTGCCGTTTAGAAAAGAATGTCAGGTTATCGCCTGTGGCAAACACTCTTACTTTATTTATCTTCAGTGTTTTCAATACTGATCTGGGGAGGGTGTAACCCACGGAAACATTGCGAAGATTCAGATAGGATGCATCGGTCACATACAGGCTGGAAGCCCGGTTGGCATCCGTATAGCCCGATACGAAACGCGGGACGGTTGTATTCGTGTTTTCCGCCGTCCAGGCGTTCAAGAGGTCTTTGTGATACGAGCGTCCGTACTCGGTCATTTGCAAAGTAGCCGCATAAATCGCATCATAAACTTTTCCGCCCGACTGGTAACTTAATACAGCCGACAAATCAAGGCCTTTGTAAGTAATACTGGTAGAAAAGCCGCCGATAAGGTCCGGTATGGCCGAACCCTGATTCCGCCGGCTTACATCGGTATAGGCATTGTTGTAAACCGTTGTCGTTTCTTTGAAACTGCCGTCTTCGTTATAAATGTTCCACGTATTTTTACCCTTATCATCTATTCCGGCAAAATCGGGCAGGTAAAGATCGTAAAGGCTTCCGCCTTCCACCAGTTTGGTATATCCGGTAGCAAAAATCCCGCTTTCCCTGTTTTCTTCGGGCAACGACAGGATTGTATTCTTTATCCGGGATAAATTAAGTCCTATGTTCCAAACCAAAGAATGGGTTTTCACAATATCGGCGTCAATTTCAAATTCTATTCCCGAATTTCTTATTTTTCCCAGATTGACGGGGATAGAACCTATTCCGGACGAAAGATGTATGGGCTTGTAGAATAACAAGTCGGAAGTTGTTTTGCTAAAATATTCGACGCCGAGATTGATGCGGTCCAGCAAACGGGCTTCAATACCGGCATTGAAGTTCAAACTTTTTTCCCATGACAGGTCTCTGTTTCCTACATAAGTTTGTTTCACTGATACGCTCCCGTTGTTATTGATTACTTCATACTGATCGGCATAAGGGATATAATTTATGTTTCCATTTTCATACAGCAGGTCATCGTTTCCCTGTGAGCCGATACTCCCTTTGAGTTTTAAGTTATCGACAAAGTCCACATCCCGCAGGAAATCTTCTTCGCTTATTCTCCACGATGCGCCGATGGAGCCGAAATTACCCCAGCGGTTTTCCGGTGCGAAACGGCTGGACGCGTCGCGGCGGAAACTCCCGCTCAAATAATATTTATCGCCGTAGGAGAGATTCAAACGGGTCAAATATCCGACTACGCCGTATTTTTGCCTGTAGGAGGTCAAATCGCGGAAGGCCACGCCATTGCTCAATTCCGGCTCGTAGGAAGTAGCAATCTCGCTTTTAGCCCCGTATAGATAATGGCGTTCCCTTTGGTAACTTTCGGCGCCGCCCAGGAAATCCACTTCCCATTTCCCGAATGTTTTTTTGTAATTCAGGAAAACAGACCCGGTATAAGATAAATAGCGTTGATGTTCCTGTTCGATGTACCCATTGTAAGAAGCACCGTCGCCATACGTGGGATTTGTCAGGAAAGCGCCGTTTTTATAGGTTGTATTGATGTCGAAAGCGCCTTTCAGGGACAGTCCGTCGTAAATCAGCGCTTCGAGGAAGACTGCTCCAATCACGTTGTCCACTGTGATCCGGTTGACATCGTAATCCAAAACACCGGCAGGATTGCTCCGTGCGGCATACGGACGGGCATATCCCAAATCGGCGCTGTCGCCGTAGTCGTAAATAGCTTTGCCGTCTTTATCCTTGACGGTTTCTCCGGTTGCCGGATCTCTCAAATATACCGGATAGATAGGCCCAATATGCCGCGTCCATTGAAAATAGTTGACATAACTGCTGCCCGAAGTATTCGGATAATTCTGAATCGTGTGGGCGTAAGATAAATTGACGCCGCCTTTCAGCCACTTTGCCAATTCTTTTTCTCCCCGGATACGTCCGGTATAACGGTCAAAACCGGAACCTTTGGCATACGATTCGTCGTTCAGGTAGCCAAATCCCACGTAGTAGTTTTGCTTGTCGTTTCCGCCGGTCAGGTTCAGGTTATATTCCTGGCGGAGGGAGTTGCGGAACAATGCATCATGCCAGTCGTCTTCATAGAGCAGGCGGGCGTTGGGGTTCAACTTCCCGTTGCCGTCTATCAATTCCGCCCACGGTACATTGTAACTGTTGTAGCCGCCTAAAACTTTCGACAGGGAATTTGTTCCGTTTCCGGCGATATCCGCTTTTGCCTGAGTTGCAGCGGCTTCAGGGGAAAGTGGGTTGCTTGTGCGGGTTGTATAGGCGTCGTACAATTTATTGTATTGTCCTTTCCACGCCTGTTCGTAGTAAGTCGCCCTGTCGGTAATCAAGTCGTACTCGGGAACGGCGCGACTGTTTACACCCCATTTGGCGTCGAACGAAACTTTCGTTTCATTCGTATTGCCCCGTTTGGTTGTAATCAGGATAACCCCGTTAGCGCCCCGGGCGCCGTAAAGAGAATTGGCAGCCGCATCCTTTAATACGGTAATATTCTCAATATCGGCGGAATTAAGAGCGCTTACCGGTCCG
>JAISYY010000045.1 GCA_031269635.1 Tannerella sp.
AAAATGGAGACTGACCCGAACCGGCAAATATGCCGTTCGGTGCCGGATGCCGTTCAGTATCCGTCTCCGTGGACAAAAGAAACTGAAGATACATTCGTCATTCCGGACGCAACCATTCAGTCCATGAGTACTTGTGGACTGCTGGATTCCTGGCTCAATCATCCTCTGCGCCTGCTGGGTCCCTGGTGTACTGAGTGTTCTTCTCTGGAAATACAGGGGGTAACCCGTTTCAATGATATGCTTGCAAATGATAAAATTGCAGTGGAATTACTGGGAAGAAGCGATTACATGCCTGTACTTGCAGCAAAATATATGTCCGTCATAGCGCAAAAAGAGGAAAAAACAGGCAGAATACAGTGTTTTGAAATGTTTCTGGCAAATGATGCATGCATATCGGCAATGGACGGAGACGAACGGCGCCGGTTTCTGGTAATGGCCTTAAAAATGATTGAAAAAGAGAAAGAACATGCAAATGAAACGCGCCATATTATGGTCGGTATCATGAAGGCATACAATTATACTCCTTTTCTGGAAGAAACCACATCCGAAAAATATCATAACGGGTTTGACGAATGGCTGGAAGGGTATAATATTTGCCGTTTTGATGTGGTAGAAAAATATGCAAGACAATTTTTGAATGAATATTTATAAATATGAAAAATATAAAACTATGAAAAAGAATAAAATCAGCAACAGAATTGTTGCAGTAATATCAGGTATAAGTATAAGTATTACAGCCTAGTCTCAATATCAGCCGGGAACTGTTTATACTCCGAACAATACTGCTGTAACAGTGGGATATTTTAGTGGTACAGACCTTTCCGCGTCTCAGAAAAATGAATATAAAAATTATTGGCTGTCCTATTATAATAACAGGATAACATATCAATCAGAAGCAACAATGACGTATAATTGTCATGGTTACGCATGGCATATGAGTGCAGGAGGCTCCACAGTATGGATAAATACACCGGAAGATGATAAATATTGGAATGATTACAGTTACGTGGAAGTTTCAATTCCTGCCGAGGCAACAAAAATATCATTTGGTGGCCCTTGTTATCAGACGTGGATGGGAGAGTATACAAATCCCTGTGATCATTCGGCAATTCGCTATTCATCAAGTTATTTTATCTCAAAATGGGGGCCTGGTCCACGATTTATGCATAGCATAAATGATTGTCCGTATTCAACGGAAGATTTGCATTATTATGCCAGACCTTCCATCTCCGGCCCCACCACTGTCTGCATCGGTTCGTCCGCCACATATACCGTTAGCTCTGCACCGGCAAGCTACACATGGGACAAAAGTACCAACCTCACGCTCGTCTCCACCTCCGGCAATACGGCCACGTTCACGGCGAATGTGATCGGATCGGCATGGGTGCGTATTCTCATGGATGGAACGGAAGTAGCAAAATATGATTTTACGGCGGGAACACCGGTTGGCATTATCAGCAGTCAATCTGCGATAACAGGCGCCGGGAGCTATCAATTTTATGCATCGTCAGTGCCTTCCGGTGTGTCTTCAAACGATATTGAATGGATATTATTACCACCCATCGGATACAGTACGCTGTATATAGGGAGAACTCCGATGATCAGTTTCCCCGGTGGCGGCCTGTATACATTGAAAATGAGATATTATGGGACATGCGGTTACAGTCCTTATGCATCCCAGCAAATATCCGTGCCTGGAGCTCCTGTTACAGATCCCCGGTTATTGTCGCGCGCTTATCCTAATCCTGTTTCGGATTTGCTAAATATAGAATTGGATGAAAATGTGATTGAAAAATTAATGGAATCCGGTTTGGCTAAAGGGAAAATAGACATAGATATCCGGCTGTATACTCACTCGGGCGTATTGGTACGCAATCTTATTTCTTCCAATAAAAAAATGCAATTAGATGTTTCGAATTTACCGAATGGCGTTTATTTCTTGCATGTATCATCCGTCCTTACCCAAAATCCGGATGTGATTACGGTTATTGTACGCCGATAGATTCTGCGAAAAGCATTTATCATTATGTAATTTCAACTAACAAATGCAACTTTAAGTAAGAAAAAAACCATCATCGTGGGCATGGCCACGATGATGGTTTAGGAAAAAATTTCTACTTTTACGTTGCATATGAAAAAAGAACATTTATCCCGTGAGCAAAGGTACACAATTTCTGTGATGCTCAGACAAGGGTGTTCCCAAAAAATGATTGCAGGAGCAATCGGTAAAGACAAATCGGTAGTATGCCGTGAGTTGAAGCGAAATGCCAACCTCAAGGGTGCATACTCGTTTGAGTACGCGCAAGACATGGCGGAGTTGTGCAAAGAGCGCATGAAAAAACCCCGAGAATTTCTCCCTTCTGTCAAAAAAGAGGTCGTTGCCTGCATTCGTCAGGGGTGGTCACCGCAGCAGACCGCAGGCAGGATGAAACTTAAGAGAAAGCCCACCGTCAGCCATGAAACAATATACAGGTTCATTCGGCTGGACAGAGAGCAGGGGGGGGAATCTTTACACGCATACGCGGCATCAGATGAAGCGCCGAAAGCGTTCGACGGGCAGCAAAATACCCATCAAAAATCGAACTCCAATTGATCAGCGTCCGGACATCGTCAATATGGGAGGACGCTTCGGAGACTGGGAGATTGACACTATTGTGGGCAAAAATAATCGGGGCGCTATTCTTACCTTGGTCGAGCGGAAGAGCGCCTTTAAGTATAAAAATCATCCCCTTGCATTTTTGAAAAGCGATATCAAGTAAATTTTTACTACTTTTGCAGTCTGAATTTTAACATTGAAACAGTTATGATTATATATCACACAACCTTTCATTTGTCCGGTGAAATCTATCTGAAGG
This sequence comes from Tannerella sp., assembly GCA_031269635.1. GTDB lineage: Bacteria > Bacteroidota > Bacteroidia > Bacteroidales > Tannerellaceae > Tannerella. Next base: position 2,856 of record JAISYY010000045.1, read on the forward strand.
GGCTTGATTATCTTAAAAGCGTATACGTCCCGGCGGCGATGCGCAGTGGTAAACTTCACAGTCCGCGTATGCAACGCGTACTGAATGAAGACGGGGAAACGAACGGGGTCAGCCTTTCCGTACAGTTTTCCGTATCCGGGAGGGATGTTCTTGATGAATGGATAAACAAAGAAGGTATTGCATTGCATAAATCCCTGATGGAAAAATTCAGCGATGAGATAGCCGGTTTTTCCACTTTGCTGGAGGAGATTGATTTGTAGCGGACAGTCGTTTTTTTGTATTGAAAGACAATTACAGTATTTAATGGACAAAGAAAAAGTTATATTAGGGATTGATCCCGGAACGGTCATTATGGGATACGGAGTTTTACGGGTAGAAGGGAAAACGCCGCACCTTGAAACGATGGGTGTGCTTAAGCTGAATAAGTTCGATAGTCACTACCGTCGCCTTCAGCATATATTTGAACGTGTAACACAGCTTATAGATTCGTATCATCCCGGCGAACTCGCCATTGAGTCTCCGTTTTTCGGCAAGAATGTACAGAGTATGCTGAAGCTTGGCCGCGCCCAGGGGGTTGCGATAGCAGCGGCTCTCCATCGCAATATACCTGTCTGCGAATACGCGCCGTTAAAAATAAAAATGGCGATAACCGGCAACGGGCAGGCGTCAAAGGAACAAGTTTCCGGGATGTTGCAACGAATGTTGCACATCCCGGATGAAAATATGTTGCCTCAGCTTGATGCGACTGACGGGCTTGCGGCCGCTTTTTGCCATTATCTTGAGACAGGCAAGCCTAAATTCGATAAAACTTATTCCGGCTGGAAGGATTTTATAACCAAAAACCCTTCCAAGATACGAAAATAGAGCGGGGTGTTATATTCGTTCAAGCAACCCCCTGTGCTATCATCGCTTTCGCTACTTTCATAAATCCGGCAATGTTGGCTCCTTTTACATAGTTTATGTAATCACCTTCACGTCCGTGCTTGACACACTGGTTGTGAATGTCGCTCATTATCTGGTGCAGCATCCGGTCGACTTCGTCCGGCGTCCACGATATGTGCATGGCATTTTGCGTCATCTCAAGTCCGGACGTTGCCACCCCTCCCGCATTTACGGCTTTTCCGGGAGCGAACAGCGTTTTGTTATGAATAAACGTGTCTACCGCTTCGGCCGTACATCCCATATTTGATATTTCCGCAACACATTTTATGCCGTTTTCGATCAGCATATTCGCATCGGAAGCGTCCAGTTCGTTCTGGATGGCGCATGGCAGGGCGATATCTGCTTTTTGCTCCCACGGGCGTTTTCCGGGAAAAAATACAGCGCTACCGAATATGTCTGCGTAAGGGGCAACGATATCTTCGCCGGAAGCGCGCAGTTCGAGCATATAATCAATTTTATCCCCGCATATTCCGTCCGGATCATAGATATACCCGTCAGGCCCGGAGATTGTAATCACTTTGGCTCCCAGTTCCACCGCTTTAACGGCCGCGCCCCAGGCGACATTCCCGAAGCCCGACAGGGCGACTGTCTTGCCTTTTATATCCATTCCATGCTCCTGCAACATCCGGTTGACGAAGTACAATCCTCCGAAACCGGTCGCTTCGGGACGCAATATCGAACCTCCATATTCGAGACCTTTACCCGTAATTGTCCCGGTATTTTCACGCGCAAGTTTTTTGTACATGCCATACAAATATCCTATTTCACGTCCCCCGACACCGATATCTCCCGCCGGAACGTCCGTCTCCGGCCCGATATTATGCCATAGTTCCGTCATAAACGCCTGGCAGAAACGCATGATCTCCGCGTCGCTTCGTCCGCGTATGGAAAAATCGGAACCACCTTTTCCTCCCCCCATGGGCAGTGTGGTAAGCGCATTTTTGAAAGTCTGCTCGAATGCCAGGAACTTCAGGATAGACAGGTTTACCGAAGCATGGAAGCGTAATCCGCCCTTATACGGGCCTGTTGCATTATTAAACTGTACGCGATAGCCAAGATTTACATGAATCTCACCCTTATCGTCGATCCAGGGTACGCGAAAAGTAATGATCCTGTCCGGTTCAACGAGCCGTTCGATTATTTTCGCTTTTTCAAACTCCGGGTGCTCGTTATATACCTCTTCGATACTTGTCAAGACCTCTTTGACAGCCTGCATGTATTCTTTTTCCCCGGGATGCTTTGCTTCTAATGAAGCCAATATTTGTTCTGTTTTCATAAGTTTCGTAATTATTTAAAAACTCGAATGATTGCCCGCCCAATCCATACTTGCGGTTGTTGCAGGCCAAAAAATGTAAGGAAAACCTTTTTTTACGTTTTTGCCGCTGATAATAAACGGCATTTCCATTAGTCCCATGTTTGTTTAATTTAGGTGGTTTATTGTATATAATAACGACGCGAAGATAGTAAAAAAATCGTCTATAACGCATGTTTTTTATCTATGTTTAAAAACATAGTTTATAAACATCTGAAAAAAGAGCCTCAAATCCGGTAATTATACGTACTTTGCGAAAATTTTTCGAAAACACTATTTAAAATATTAATATTAATGTAAAAGTTTAATTGTCATGAAAGTTTATCAAACGAGTGAAATTAAGAACATTTCAATTTTGGGAAGTTCTGGTACTGGGAAAACCACCCTTGCTGAAGCAATGCTTTACGAGGGTGGTCTTATAAAACGTCGCGGATCTGTGAAGACCGGTTCTACGGTCGCTGATTATTTTCCGGTGGAGAAGGAGTATGGATATTCTGTTTTCTCTACCGTTTTTAGTGTAGAATGGAACGGTATGAAACTTAATTTTATTGATTGTCCGGGTTCGGATGATTTTATAGGAGGAGCCGTTTCAGCGCTGAATGTTACGGATACGGCCTTAATGCTGATAAACGCTCAATACGGCGTTGAAGTAGGCACGATAAATCAGTTCCGATACACGGAGCAATTTCATAAGCCGGTAATTTTTATAATTAATTACCTTGATAACGATAAGGCGGATTACGAATCGTCCGTGTCGCAGTTGAAAGAGAATTACGGCGGCAAAGTGGTACAGATACAGTATCCCGTTACGTGCGGCGTTTCGTTCAATGCCGTTGTGGATGTGTTGAAAATGAAAATGTATCGTTGGAAACCGGAAGGCGGCGTACCGGAGGTGCTTGAGATTCCCGAAAGTGAGGCGGAAAAGGCGGCGGAATTGCATCAGATACTGGTGGAAGCGGCTGCCGAACATGATGATTCTTTGATGGAGAAATTCTTTGACCAGGGTACGCTTACGGAAGATGAAATGCGCGCCGGTATTCGCGCCGGGCTTGTGACGCGCGGCATGTTCCCCGTCTTTTGTGTATGTGCCGAAAGGGATATGTGTGTGCGCCGTACGCTCGAATTTCTGGGAAATGTAGTTCCCGGTACGGACCGGATGCCGCGTCTTGTTACGACCGACGGCCGTGAAGTTACACCCGATTCGGAAGGCCCGGCCAGTTTGTTTTTCTTTAAAACAACGATAGAGCCTCATATCGGACAGGTTTCGTATTTCAAAGTGATATCGGGAAAGGTGAAATCCGGCGATGACCTGCAAAACATTGACCGCGGTTCGAAGGAACGTATAGCCCAGTTGTTCGTTGTTGACGGACAGATGCGTACGGAAGTAACCGAAATGGTTGCGGGCGATATCGGGGCGACCGTTAAACTGAAAGATGTGCGTCTGGGGAATACGCTTAACGGTAAGGGCGGCGATTATAAGTTTGATTTTATACGCTATCCCGAACCGAAATTCAGGCGTGCAATAAGAGCCGTTAACGAATCCGACGCCGAAAAACTGAGCGAGATATTAACCCGCATGCACGAAGAAGATCCTACCTGGATAATAGAGATGTCAAAGGAGTTGAAGCAAACGATCGTATCCGGTCAGGGCGAGTTTCATTTGCGTACGTTGAAGTGGCGTATAGAAAATAATGATAAGCTTTTTATTGAGTATCTTGAGCCGAAGATTCCGTATCGTGAAACCATTACAAAGGCCGCCCGCGCCGATTACCGTCATAAGAAACAGTCGGGAGGCGCCGGCCAGTTTGGCGAAGTGCACCTGATCATAGAGCCTTATTACGAAGGCATGCCGGCTCCGACATTCTACCGTTTCGGCGGACAGGAATTTAAGATGAGTGTGCGCGATACGCAGACGATAGAGTTGGATTGGGGCGGAAAATTAGTCTTCGTCAGTTGTATCGTCGGAGGTTCCATTGATGCGCGTTTCATGCCTGCCATCCTGAAAGGTATCATGGCGCGTATGGAGCAGGGGCCTCTTACCGGATCGTATGCGCGTGATGTCCGCGTCTGCGTGTACGACGGAAAGATGCATCCGGTTGACAGCAACGAAATATCGTTTATGCTTGCCGGACGTAATGCGTTTAGCATGGCGTTTAAGGAAGCCGGTCCGAAAATCCTTGAGCCTGTTTATGATGTGGAAGTGCTTGTACCGGGCGATTTCATGGGCGATGTGATGGGCGACTTGCAAGGACGTCGCGCGATGATTATGGGAATGAGCAGCGAAAAAGGGTATGAAAAGATTATGGCAAAAGTCCCATTGAAAGAAATGTCAAGCTATTCGACCTCGTTAAGTTCCATTTCCGGCGGACGTGCATCATTTACAATGAAGTTTTCTTCCTACGAATTAGTACCTGCCGACATTCAGGACAAATTGCTGAAAGAGTATGCGGAGTCGCAAGCGGATGATTAGTTTTTTTTGTTTTTAATATGATGAGTGATAACGGTGTCCGGAAATTTTGGACGCCGTTATTTTTTTGAAAAAGATACCGCCTATTTGCGTTTTCTTATGTTTTTGTATAGTGGAACGAACACGATTATTGCAGATGCAACGATCGAAAAAATCACCGTAAAATCTATTTCTTTACTGTATGCAAGCAACAGATAGCATAGTAAAATCCACAGTAATATTATGCAAATAGCCTGAGAATTAGTAATTTTTCTGCGTGCCATATTTTTTATCGTTTGAGTTCATAACCCGCCGTTTACCGCCGGAACGGAGCGTAAAGATTATATTGATCCGTTGAAATATTTGTGAAGATAAATGAGAAGCGCCAGAAGCGCCACGATCAGTATGGTAATAACCGTTAGCGTTTTCGATAGTTTTTCTTTATTTTGCCGGTAGATACGGTTCTGTTCCGAATTTTCAAACTCAATTGCCTCAAGAAGATTTTCCGGAACATCATATCCGTGATCTTTCATGATCTCGAATGCCTGCAGAATATCCTTTTGTAAAAGTTCAACTTTTACTCCTCCCGAATCCACATATCCAAACATGACACGACTGCTGATACCGTCGCGGACGTAACATTCGATTCCTTCCGACTGCAGGAGACCGGCAAGCATCTCCGCTTCCGACGTTTGTTGAAACCTGGCTATTTCGACCATTTTATCTTCCATAAATCCTCCGAATTTTTCGGC
>JAISYY010000155.1 GCA_031269635.1 Tannerella sp.
GCCTCCGCTATCCGCGGGAGTTGCGCGACAGTCCCGATGCGCTTTCGAAACTTATCATTCCTGCGGCAACAGGCGTGCAGATACCGCTTGGCGAAGTGGCCGACATTGAATATTCCAAAGGCGCGCAGATGATCCGGAGCGAAAACACGTTCCTGACCGGCTATGTCATATTCGACAAAGTGGAAGGCAAAGCCGAAGTAGACGTAGTGCACGAAGCGGATAAAATGCTGAAAATGAAAATCCGGTCGGGTGAACTCAAATTGCCTGCCGGCGTGTCGTACCGGTTTGCCGGCAATTATGAACAGCAGGAGCGTGCGGCAAAACGGTTGATACTCGTCATCCCGCTGTGTTTGATACTGATACTGCTGATCCTTTATTTCCAGTTTAAAACCGTAACGGCATCGCTGATTCACTTTTCGGGAGTATTCGTCGCTTTTTCCGGCGGATTTATCCTGTTGTGGCTCTATGGCGAACCGTGGTTTATGAACTTTACCGTTGCGGGGGAGAATATGCGCGATTTGTTCCAGATGCATCCCGTCAACCTCAGCATTGCCGTTTGGGTGGGATTTATCGCACTGTTCGGTATCGCCACCGACGACGGGGTGTTAATGGGGACGTACATCCATGATACTTTCAGGGAACGCGACCCGCAGACAAAAGCGGAAATTCGCGAAGCGGTGGTCTTCGCCGGATTACGGCGGGTGCGTCCTGCCGCCATGACGACGGCTACTACTTTAATTGCCCTGTTGCCCGTATTGACATCGACCGGAAAAGGTGCGGATATAATGGTGCCAATGGCGATACCGACGTTCGGAGGTATGCTGATTCAGTCCATGACGATGTTTGTCGTGCCGGTGCTGCAATGCTGGTGGAGGGAGTTTAGAATTAAGAATTAAAAATTAAGAATCGAATGAAAAGATTGGTGATTTTATTATTTGCTGTTTGCGCGGTGGCGTCTGTTGTTCCTGCGCAGGATTCGTTGAATTATTATCTTGAAACGGCGGCGGGGAACAGTCCTTCGGTAATGGCGGCGTTTCACGGTTACGAGGCGGCGCTGCAAAGGATTCCGCAGGCGGGCGCTTACGAAGATCCGCGTCTGGATATGGGGGTTTTTCTTAAACCGATGGACATTATCGACGGACGTCAGGTTGCACAGTTTCAGTTGATGCAGATGTTTCCCTGGTTCGGCGTTAAAAAAGCGGCGCAAACGGAAGCGCAACGTATGGCGAAAATGTCGTTTGAACAGTTCCGGGAAACGCGCGATAATTTGTTTCTGGACGTTTACCGGCAATGGTATGTCCTGAACCGCCTGCAGCAACGGTTGAAGAATAACCGGGAAAATATTGAGCTGTTAAAGCAGTTGGAAACGCTTGCCCTGCGCAGGTTCTCATCCGGGGGCGGCGCCGTTTCCGGATCTGCCGTTTCGGGGAGCGCGGTCTCCGGCGCTGCTGTCTCCGGGGGGAGTTATGCGATGCCGGGTGATGCAGGCAATGCGTTGGCCGGTGGAGGCATGTCCGGGATGAATACGGGAAAATCCGGTGCGATGCCGTCGCAGTCAACGGCTAATGCGATGCCGTCGATGAATGGAAGTTCCGGCGGCATGGCGATGGCTTCTTCTTCGGGAGGACTGCCGGAAATCCTTCGTATACAACTCGAAATTGCGGAGCTGGAAAACAGCTCGGAAAGTATCCTGTCGGAAATGACCGCCGAAAAAGCGCGTTTCAATGCATTGCTGAACTGCCCGGCAAAAAATGAAGTTATCGTGCCGGATACGTTTGTGCTAACGCCATACGTGTTTGACATAGACATGGCCATGCAGTTGATAGCGGAGCAAAATCCCCTGTTGGGTATGATCAGGGAGGAATCGCTGGCATACGAAGCAAAGGAAGAAATGAGCCGGAAAATGGGCTATCCCATGTTTGGAATAGGTTTGCAGTATATGCTGATTGCCAAAAGAAGCGACCCAAGCGCTGCAACCGGCATGACGGACAGCGAAATGAGCGGCGGTGCGGGCAACGCTGTGAGCAGTGGCATGAGCGGCGGTATGAATGGGAAAGATATGCTTATGCCCATGCTATCCGTTTCGATCCCGCTTTTCAGAGGCAAGTACAGGGCGGCGCGGAAGGAAGCGCAATTTCAGCAAAAAGCGGCGCAGGCCAGGTACAAGGAGACGCTTAACAACCTGGAAGCCGGATTCTACCGCGCCGGATATGAACTTGACGACGCAAAACGGAAAATCACGCTCTACCGCAAACAGGCCGCGCTTGCACGTACTACGTACGATTTGCTTGTGCAGGAATTTGTTTCCGGAAAAAGCGATTTAAGCGCTGTTATACAAGTACAGCGGCAGTTGTCGGATTACCGTTTGAAGGAATCGGAAGCCATTGCCGATTACAATACAACGGTCGCAACGATTCAAAAAATGATTTCATCAAAAAATGTTGAACAATAAAAAATAATCACCTAATGAATGTAAAAACAATAGTTAAGAACGCTTATTTGCGTACGGGAATCGCCCTCGTTACAGGGCTGGTTTTAGGCCGGCTGATATTCGGAACGCCGGACGCCGGCGACAGCCATGCCGGACATAATCACGAAACGGCAGACGCGGCAGGCGGCGCCCTCCCGTTACCGGACGAAGCGACGCAACAGCCGCAACTATGGACCTGTTCCATGCATCCGCAGATCAGGCAGGACAAGCCCGGCAAGTGTCCCTTGTGCGCTATGGATTTGGTTCCGCTGAAAAAAGCTTCGTCAGCGGCAGGCGACGCCTTCGATCCCGACGCCCTCCTGCTGTCGGACGAAGCGGCCGCCCTTGCCGGCATACAGACGACCCTTGTCCGCAAGGGACGTCCCGTCAAGGAAATACAGCTGTACGGGACGATACAGCCGAATGAACGCCTTGTTCACTCGCAGGTTTCGCATGTCAGCGGGAGAATCGAACGGCTCCTGGTGGATTTCACCGGCGAATCCGTCCGTTCCGGCCAGGTCATTGCAAGCATTTATTCCCCTGATTTGCAAAACGCGCAACAGGAATTGCTCGAAGCCGCAAAACTCAAGGATACGCAACCGGTCTTGCTCGAAGCGGCCCGTGAAAAACTTCGCCGCTGGAAACTGTCCGACGGGCAGGTTTCGCTTATCGAACAGTCGGGCAACGTGTCGCCGTTGATGGACATTACGGCAAACACCCATGGCATTGTCATTGCAAAAAACGTGTCGCAGGGCGATTACGTCAGCCAGGGAAGCGTACTGTTCAGCGTCGCCGATTTGTCTTCCGTCTGGGTCATGTTTGAAGCATACGAAGCGGATTTACCGTATTTGAAAACCGGCGAAAGCATCACCTATACGGTGCAGGCGCTGCCCGGCAAGACCTTTTCGGGAAAGATTACGTTCATTGATCCGGTCTTGAACAGGGCAAGCCGTACGGCCAGGGTGAGGGTGGAAACAGCCAATGCCGGAAACCGCCTGAAACCGGAGATGTATGCCGGCGCTACGGTACACGCCTCTGCAGGACAGGGCGAAAACGTGATCACAATACCCGGCACTGCCGTTTTGTGGACGGGAAAGCGTTCGATCGTTTACGTGAAACAGGCAGACAGCGATACCCCCGCTTTCAGGCTGCGCGAAATAGAACTCGGCCCCGCGCTGGGCAATTCGTACGTCGTCCTGTCGGGTTTGGAAGAAGGTGAAGAAATCGTTACCGGCGGCGCCTTCACCGTTGACGCAAGCGCCCAGTTGGAAGGAAAGCCCAGTATGATGAACAGCGACGCCGCTCCTGCCGCGGCCGGACACGGCGGAAGTGACACGTCTTCCGTGCCGCCGGACGGTAACAGGCAACACCTTTCCGCCCAAATAAAAGTGCAGGGTTTATGCGAAATGTGCAAAGAACGCATCGAACAGGCGGCAATGAGTGTAAACGGAGTATCGTCCGCTTCGTGGGATCCGGACACACTCCGGTTACGCCTGGATTATGACCCGTCGAAAACGAACGAAGATGAAATCAGCAAAGCAATCGCAAAAGCCGGTCATGATACGGACCGGCATAAAGCCCCCCATTCAACTTACGGCGCCTTGCCCGAATGTTGTAAATACAGGCAGTAAAAATCTAATTTCAATATATTATTAACATTTTAAAAGTAAATCAAAATGAAGAAAACATTTTTTTTAATCAGTGCAGTTGCCATGCTGGCAACAGGGAATGTGTATGCACAAACACACCACGGTCGTAAAAAGCATGACCGGCATCAGGAAACAGCGACGGCCGATTCCGCCGCCACGGCGCAACAGCAAACGGCGCAAAGCGTAAAAGCCGTCCTGACGGTTCAGGGAAGTTGCAACATGTGCAAAACCCGCATCGAAAAGACGTCAAAATCGGTGACCGGAGTAACCTCCGCCTCGTGGGATTTGAAGACCAAAAAACTGCAAATAAGTTTCGACGGCAAAAAGACCTCCCTCGACGACATCTCAAAAGCATTGGCGAAAGCAGGACACGACACGGAAAAACACCGCGCAGAGGATAAGACATACAACGCCCTGCCACAGTGCTGCAAATACCGTTTGGGAATTAAGCATTAAAAACCCCGTCATTGCGAAGGCGTAACCCGAAGCAATCCGGATGAGGCCCGCCGGATTGTTTCGCTACGCTTGCAACGACGACGTCATGCGCTTCCGCATTATGAACCCGGAGGAAGGATGAAGCAATCCGGATGAGGGTGTTCTCATGAAATGAAAAGAGAGGGATCCTCGTCGGCAACAAACCGGAAATCGGTTTCTTAACACGGTTGCCGGTGCCGTCTTTAATCGGAAATTG
>JAISYY010000199.1 GCA_031269635.1 Tannerella sp.
GTTTATGCTTGCGGAAGAAGGAAAACAGTATGCGTTCTATTTCGCCGGGACAAGCAATGAAATAACGATACAACTCCCCGCCGGGAATTTCCGCATACTCATGCTCGACCCGAAAACAACCTGGAGCCAATCTGTTTCCATCACACATTCAGGCGGCGTCTGCACGCTCAAGATGCCTCCCGAAATAACGAATGAAACAGCCGTAGCCTTTTGCCGTTATTGACTGCCGAAAAAAGAACAGGGAAATATTTGTTATCTGATAGCAGGCGCGTTATTTTGTCATGAGATAGGGCGCCGTCTAACAAATTTGACATACCTGTCACGGTAACTTGTTCGAAACTGCCCGGTAGATAATCGCTGGATAAATCCATTTCTTTTTTCATCCTGCTAAGTTAATTTTTTTTCTTCGTACCCTAATTTTTTGTTTTCTGCTGCGACACTAAAAACAAAAAAAGCACTTAATCGTCTATTATTGTCTATCTCAGATTTATATAGACATTTATTTTTTTTTCAATGAACTGATTAATAGTTATTTATCAGTATGTTGGGTGAATGATGGGATTCGAACCCACGACCCTCGGAACCACAATCCGATGCTCTAACCAGCTGAGCTACAATCACCGTATATGAACAAACGTCAGCTTATGATGCTGTCTTACTAAAAAAACGCTGCAAAGATAGCGTTTTTTTTTATTTCACAAATATGCAGCGAAGAATATTTTTATTTGTATATCTCTTTTTTCGCCGCAAGCAGCGTGTTACGCATCAGTGAGACGATTGTCATGGGGCCTACACCGCCTGGGACGGGTGTGATGTAGCTGCATTTGGGCGCTACTTCATGAAATGCGACATCGCCGGTCAGTTTATAGCCGCTTTTTGTGACGCTGCTTGGCAACCGTGTTGTTCCGACATCAATCACGACCGCTTTGTCTTTTACCATATCGGCCTTTACAAATTCGGGAGTGCCTAATGCGACGATGATGATGTCCGCTTTGCTGCATACTTCTTTCAGGTTTTCGGAACGGCTGTGGCAGATGGTTACCGTACAATCTCCGGGATATGATTTTTGCATCATCAGCATGGCGACGGGTTTTCCGACGATGTTACTTCTTCCCAGTATGACGCAATGTTTGCCTTTTGTCTCAATCTCATAATATTTCAACAGTTCCGCTATACCTGCAGGCGTTGCCGATTTGAAACACGGCAGGCCGAGCGACAGGCGTCCGACATTAATCGGGTGAAATCCGTCGACGTCTTTCCGGTAGTCAATGGCTTCTATTACTTTTTGCGTTGCGATATGTTCCGGCAGGGGCAGTTGAACGATAAAACCATCAATGTCATCATTGCTATTAAGTTCTTCCACCTTGTCGAGGAGTTCCTTTTCCGTCACACTGTCCTCATATCTTACAAGGCTTGAACGGAAACCAAGTTCTTCGCAGGTACGCACTTTGTGGGCCACATACGTTTCGCTGCCTCCGTCATGTCCGACCAGAATAGCGGCGAGGTGAGGGGTTTTCCCCCCGTCTTTTTTTATCTGCGCTACTTCCTCGGCTATTTCTTCTTTTATTTTTGCAGCTACCGCTTTGCCGTCTATGATTTTATAAGATTGTTCTTCCATCATGTTAATAATTTACTTTTTGAACACAGGCATTCGATTGTTTCCTTTCGATGTTGTAATCATGCGCATCATTTTGCGCGTATCGTCGAACTGTTTTATGAGTTTATTTACTTCCTGTACGGTTGTCCCGCTGCCTTTTGCTATGCGCTGGCGGCGCGAACCGTTCAATATCGTGGGATTACCGCGTTCGTCGGGGGTCATTGAATGTATGATTGCTTCGATACCTTTAAAAGCATTCTCGTCCACATCAATATTTTTCATCATTTTGCTGACGCCCGGTATCATGGATGCAAGATCTTTCAGGTTTCCCATTTTTTTGATTTGCTGAATCTGCCCCATGAAATCATTAAAGTCAAATTGATTTTTGGCCAATCTTTTCTGGATGCGTTTGGCTTCTTCCTCGTCGTACTGTTCCTGGGCGCGTTCTACGAGCGATACAATATCGCCCATACCCAGGATGCGGTCTGCCATACGCTCGGGGTGAAACACGTCCAGGGCATCCATTTTTTCGCCGGTACCTACGAATTTGATAGGCTTGTCGACGATTGTACGTATGGAGAGCGCAGCGCCTCCGCGCGTATCGCCGTCGAGTTTTGTCAGGACGACGCCGTCGAAGTCAAGCCGGTCATTAAATTCCTTCGCCGTGTTGACGGCGTCCTGTCCGGTCATGGAATCGACGACAAACAGTATTTCGCCCGGATTAATGGCTTTCTTTATTGCAGCGATCTCCTGCATCATTTGTTCGTCCACGGCCAGACGTCCTGCGGTATCGACGATAACGAGGTCTTTGCCGGTTTTCTTTGCTTCGGCAATAGCATGTTGGGCGATTTCTACGGGTTTTTTATTTCCGTCTTCGGAATATACCGGTATCCCGGTCTGTTCGCCGAGTATGCGCAACTGTTCGATAGCAGCCGGGCGATAGACGTCACAAGCGGCTAACAAAGGGTTTTTGCCTTTTTTGCTTTTAAGCATATTGGCAAGTTTGCCGGCGAACGTCGTTTTACCGGAACCTTGAAGCCCGGACATCAGGATTACAGCCGGTGAACCTTTCAGATTTATGTCAACCGTAGCGCCACCCATTAACGCCGTCAGTTCGTTATGCACGATCTTAACCATTAACTGGCTTGGTTTTACCGACGTAAGCACGTTTTGCCCCAGCGCTTTTTCCTTAACGGTATCGGTGAATTTTTTTGCTACTTTATAGTTAACATCGGCATCCAGCAAGGCACGGCGCACGTCTTTGAGCGTTTCCGCAACGTTTATTTCGGTGATCCTGCCTTCGCCCTTCAACAGCTTGAACGAACGTTCAAGCCTTTCACTCAAATTCTCAAACATATTTTTTTGATTTTTGGGGCAAAGGTAGGGAAAATGGTGCAATATAGCAAATTACTTGTACGTTAAAGGTAAAAAAAACGTAAATCGCATACATAGTGGTATATTGGATGTCGTTTTTTTTATTAATAATTATACCTTTGCAGTCATTTTGGTGAAATTTTAAGTAATGGTGAAGACGAAGAAAAGCAAACAAGGTTTAGTTTATCGCTCTTTTCGGGCGTACGTACGTTTAGTGCATGATAAATTCTTTTACAGGAGGGTTCACATCATCGGTATGAGAAATATCCCTTCGGACGGTACGCCTATTTTGATTGTTTCAAATCATCAGAATTGTTTAAACGATCCGTTGGGCGTGATTTTGTCCTTTAAAGACAGAAAGCCGAATGCGATTGTACGTGCGGATGTTTTTGCCGTACATCCGATGATTGATAAGGTTCTGCGGAAGATGGGCCTGTTGCCTGCCTACCGTCTTAATTTTGAAGGCGAAGAGTCGCTGGGTAAAAATAAAGATATATTTAAAGTTTCGGAGAGAGCGCTTGTCAATGGCCGGACGATATTGATCTATCCGGAAAGCGGACATCAGGATAAACACTGGCTTGGGGATTTTTCCCTGGGATATACGAAAATGGCTTTTGAAGCGGCTGAACTTGATGATTTCCAGACGGAAATATTCATACTTCCCAGTTGCAATCACTATTCCGACTATTTTGATATTCAAAATGACATACTTGTTAAATTCGGTACGCCCGTTTCGATAAAGCCTTATTATGAGCTTTACAAGAGCAAACCCCGGACGGCTCAACGCCAGGTAAATGCTGTTGTGAGAGAACAGATTGAGGAAATGATGCTCAATATTACAGACCTTGACAATTACAGGGCGATTGATTTCTTACGTAATACGTACGGGTGGAAGTATGCTGCGGAGCTTGAATACGAAGCCGGTTATCTGCCCGGTAAACTGCTTGCCGACCGTGCTTTTTTTGAATACCTGGACAAGATGAAATCGAAGGATGAAGCCTTTGTTCAACAAATTTATGATGACGCGCTCAAGTATGAGGAGGATATAAAAAAGCTGAATATACGTGATGACTGTTTTGACCGTCTTCCGGGCTGGGGTATGATTGCCGCTTCGCTAATGGCATTGGTTGTCCTGTTTCCGGTGTGGCTGTTGTCATTGTGGCCGAATGTGATTATTTACAAGACGCCCGAACTGGTTATGCGCCATATAAAAGACAAGATGTTCCACAATTCTTTTCTTTTCGGGATGAGCGTGCTGATAACGATGCCGGTATTGTATATCCTTTCTTTTCTTTTGGTCTGGATGTATGTAAATATTGCCGTTGCAGCCGTTTATGTGTTGATATTGCCGTATCTTGGCCTTTTTGCCTGGTATTACCGGAAATATTTTGTCAGGACATTACAGGATATACGTTTTCGCCATGCTGCCGGAACGAAGAAAATGGCCGGGAAAATAAGCGCATTGAGAGAATTTCGCGCAAAGATTTATGAACGATTAAATAAAATATTAGAATAAGAGATGACTAAAAGAGTTGTTATAACAGGTATGGGAATATATTCCTGTCTGGGTAAAAACCTTACGGAAGTTCGGGATTCGCTGTACAGCGGCAGGTCAGGCATCGTCTTTGACCCTGTCCGTAAAGAAATGGGATTTCGTTCGGCCTTGACCGTTGCTCTTGAAATCCCCGATTTGAAGGGCATTTTGAGTAGAAACCAGCGTGTTTTTATGCCGGAACAGGCCAAATATGCGTATGTGGCGACTGCGGAGGCGCTGGCTAATGCCGGACTGGATCAGGATTACCTTGATTCGCACGAGGTAGGTCTTTTTTATGGGAACGACAGTAGCGCCGATGCGGTTGTGAAAAGCGTAGACACGATGCGGGAAAAGAAAGACACGACGCTTATCGGTTCGGGAGCGATTTTCCAGTCCATGAACTCTACCGTGACAATGAATCTTTCCTGTCTTTTCAAACTGAAAGGCATGAATATGACGGTTTCGGCCGCCTGTGCAAGCGGTTCCCATGCGATCGGCCTGGGTGCATTGCTGATACGGAACGGATTACAGGAGATTGTCGTTTGCGGCGGGGCGCAGGAAGTGAATCCGTTTTCGATAGGCAGTTTCGACGGGATAAGTGCGTTCTCGATTCGTGAAAACGAGCCGGCCAAAGCTTCGCGCCCTTTCGACCGTGACCGTGACGGCCTGGTGCCCGGAGGCGGGGCGGCGACGGTGATTATCGAGGAATATGAATCTGCGGTGAGACGGGGCGCTCCAATCCTTGCGGAAGTACTGGGCTACGGCTTTTCGTCGAACGGCGATCACATTTCGGTGCCGAACGTGGACGGTCCCGCCCGTTCGCTCCGTATGGCGATCCGTGAATCGGGGATTGATCTCCGGCAGATTGGATATGTCAATGCACATGCTACTTCTACGCCGCTCGGCGACCGGAATGAAGCGCGTGCGATAGATTCCGTGTTCGGCGATTATAAGCCGGAGGTTACATCTACCAAGTCGCAGACCGGACATGAAATGTGGATGGCCGGGGCAAGCGAAATAATATATTCCATATTGATGATGAAAAATGAGTTTATCGCTCCTAATATAAACTTTGAAAATCCCGATGATGCGTCCGAAAAATTAAATATACCGGCCGAACGCATAGGAAAAAAATTTGACGTGTTCCTTTCCAATTCTTTCGGATTCGGAGGAACAAATTCAACGCTTATCATAAAGAATTTACAATTTAAAAACATATAGAAAACAATCTTATCAATGGAAAAACAAAAATTAATTGAGAAAATAAATGAAGTTTTGGCCGGCGAATTTGAAGTGGAGGTTCGTGTAATCACTCCCGGTGCAAATATAAAGAAAACACTGCAACTCGACAGTCTGAGTCTTGTTGACATGGTTGCGCTGATTGAAGAAACGTTCGGTATTAGTATTAAAGGCGCCGAGATTGTAAATATCCTGACTTTCGACTCGCTGTATGAGTTTATTTACGACCGCATGCAAAAGTAACGGCAATGGCAGAAATCAAAGGCGAAGGCATAAAGGAGCTTATTCCGCAACGCGAGCCGATTATCATGGTTGACGCTTTTTATGGCGCAACCGAATCGGAAGCAGATACGGGACTTGTTGTTTCGGACGACAACCTGTTCTGTAGCGAAGGATGCTTCACGGAACCGGGGTTGGTGGAACATATCGCACAGTCGGCTTCGGCTTTTGCCGGTTATAAGGCAAAAATTGAAAATAAACCGGCGCCTGTTGGTTTCATCGGCGAGATTAGGGAGTTCCGCATACATTTTTTGCCGCATACCGGCGATAAATTATGCACGCATATTTGTATCATCACGGAAGCCCTTGGCGTTTCCCTGCTTACGGCCGAAACGAAGGTTAACGGAGCGGTTGCCGCCCGGTGCCGGATGAAGATTTTTATTAAACCGTCATGACGGAAAATAGATGATGTTATGATAACCCTTCTCAATGATTATTTCAGAATAGACAGCCGGACTGTGGAAAATGACGAGACCGTGTTCCATGTGACGCTGTTGCCCGGCTACAGCGTTTATGCCGGGCATTTTCCGGGCAATCCCGTTTCGCCCGGCGTTTGTAATATCCAGATGATAAAAGAATGTGCCGGACTGCTGACCGGAAAGCAACTTTTTCTCGGTTATATCTCTCGATGCAGATTGTCTGCCGTGATAACTCCGCAAACCACTCCGCAACTGCAGGTACGCATGCAGTTGACCGAAACGGATCGTAGATATGAGGTTCGCGCGAAAGTATGTGACGGCACGACAACCTATATAGAATTTAAAGGCGAATTTACTCCCGTGTGAAATGACCTCTTTTTTTATCCGCCTGTTCGATTTTTTCCGGAAACGCAACGTTGCCCTTTACCTGTTACTGTTGCTGTCATTCGGGCTATTTGCGTTCTTCGGACTGAAACTTTCGTACGAAGAAGATATATCCAAACTGCTACCTTCAACGGACGACACAAAAGCCGAAGGACTTGTTTTCTCGGAGCTTAAAGTAAAAGATAAGATATTTGTCCAGTTATTTTCCCGGAGCGGCAGTAAGGATGCGGGGATGTTGGTCGAAGCAAGCGAGATGTTTGCCGATTCGCTGTTGTCGTACGACGAACAGGAAGGCGACGTCGGGGATATCCTGTATAAAATAGACGATGAAATTAAACAGCAGGTTTTGTCGTACGCCCTGGAGAATGTCCCGGTTTTGCTTGATCCCGGACTTTATAAGGAAATAGATTCGCTGACAGCCAAAGAACATATATCCCGGCAAATGGCGGAGAACCTGGAAAAAATAGCTTCGCCGGAGGGTATTATGTTTTACCGTATCATGCGGTATGACCCGGTCAATCTGCGTTCCGTCCTTTTTTCAGGCGGCAAATCCGGCAGTGGCGGCGAAGCTGTTAAAAGCGCGGATGCCGGCGGAAGCAGTTTGGAGAAAATGCTGGGAGGGAATTATTTATTGTACGGCAATCAGTTGTTCACGCCCGACACGACGGTTGCGCTTGTTTTTGTGTCGCCCGATTTCATATCATTTGATTCCAAAGCCGGCGCCCGGCTTGTGAAAAAGATAGAACGTGCGATCAGGCAGATAGAAACCGTTTATCCGGACGTTGAAGTGCTGTTTCACGGGCCGCCGGTTCAGGGCGTGTTCAACTCGAGGCAGATAAAGCAGGATTTAGCTTTGACGATGGGACTTTCGTTGCTGTTCGCCTGTGTGCTTATCATGATTTGTTTCCGCAACAAGTCCACGCTGCCCATGTTACTGTTACCCGTAACTTACGGAGCGCTTTTCGCCCTTGCGTGCATGTTCTGGCTACAGGACGTGATGTCTTTAATGGCGCTTGGCATCGGGGCGATCATTCTCGGCGTCGCGTTGAGTTACTGCCTGCATGTGATTACCCATTTCAAATATCTGACGGATCCGGTGCGCGTGTTGCAGGATCAGGTTAAGCCCGTCATACTTGGCTGCCTTACTACGATCGGGGCGTTTATGGGGCTTATGTTGACACAGTCGGCGTTACTTCGCGATTTCGGATTGTTTGCATCGCTTGCCATGGTGGGGACAACGCTTGCCTGCCTGTTTTTCCTTCCGCACCTGTTCCCTGCCGTCAATAACCGCCGTTACGAAAAGGCATTTAAACTGCTTGAGAAAATTAATTCATACCCGTTTGACCGTCAGCCCTGGTTACTTATTTTGATATTAACCGTATTCATGGTGAGCCTGTTTACGCAGTCCGGCGTCAAATTTGACGCAAACCTGCGGAATATAGGATATTATGAACCGGCAGTAGTCCGCTCTATGGAGATGTATGCCGAAAAAACATCGAAAGGGCTGGCCGTAGCCAATTATGCCGCGACATCCGAAAACCTTGATTCGGCCTTTATCTGTAACATGGCGGTTAGCCGTATCTGTGATTCCCTCCGGGCGGCGGGCAAGATACATGCCTATACCGAATCGTCGGTGATTTTATTGCCGGAGGCGGAACAGGAAAAGCGCATATCGGCGTGGCGGAACTACTGGAACGAAAATCGTGTGGAAAAGCTGAAAAACGATATAACGGCCGCAGGTGAAGCGAACGGTTTCAAACCGGCGATGTTCGATCCTTTTTTTGAGATGATAACGAAAGCGTATGAGCCTTCATCTATTTACGAATCATCCGTTTTGCCTGAAGGACTTATGGCGAATATGGTGGAATATTCCCGGGGAATGTATCTTGTCTATACATCGGTGCAACTCGAAAGTGAAAACATGAAAGAGGTAAACGACCTGTTTGCTTCGCAGCAGAACGTGATTGTAGCCGACCCGTTTTATTACACAACAAACATGGTTGAGCTGATGCACGATGATTTTAACACAATACTTGGCATCTCCTCTTT
This sequence comes from Tannerella sp., assembly GCA_031269635.1. Taxonomy (GTDB): domain Bacteria; phylum Bacteroidota; class Bacteroidia; order Bacteroidales; family Tannerellaceae; genus Tannerella. The sequence continues at coordinate 8,876 of JAISYY010000199.1, forward strand.
TTTTGTTCTCCTGGTATTGATTCTTTCTTTCCGGAGTATACCGCTGGCCCTGATCGCATTCCTGCCGATGAGCATGAGCTGGTATATCGTGTTGGGCGTCATGGCGATGTTGGGGTTACAGTTCAATCTGATCAACATTGTGATATCAACGTTTATATTCGGTATAGGCGTGGATTACAGTATTTTTGTAATGGAAGGACTGCTTGCCGGCATGAGGGGTGATGATAAAAAACTGCTGATGTATCATAAGACAGCTATCTTTTTATCGGCTGTAGTTTTGGTGATAAGCGTTTCGTCGCTTATGTTTGCCGAACATCCTGCGCTTGCATCCATTGGTGTGGCGACGCTCACCGGCATGACTTCCACGGTGCTTATCGCGTACACCTTGCTGCCTTTTCTTTTCCGGCTTCTGATGAAGACGAAATATGCCGGTGTTTTGCAGAGAAGGATGATTAAAAAACGGTAAAGTAGTATGGAAAAGTATGATGTTGTAATCATCGGAAGCGGTCTGGGCGGTTTGCAGTGCGGGTATATCCTCTCGAAGCACGGGTTGAATGTGTGTGTACTTGAAAAAAATACCGCGCCGGGAGGTTGCATACAAACGTTCCGGCGCGGGAAACACTTGTTTGACACGGGATTTCATTATGTCGGCGGGCTGGACGCCGGTCAGCCGCTGCACACGCTTTTCCGTTATTTTAATCTTATGGATTTGCCCTGGTGCAGGATGGACGAAAACGGTTTCGACGAGGTTGTCCTGAACGGCAAATCATACATGTTTGCCAATGGCTACGAACGTTTTGCCGCGACGTTGTCGGAACAGTTCCCGCATCAGCGGGAAAATCTTAAACGCTATGCCGCCTTCCTGCGTAATGTATCCGGTAATATTTTCGACAGTTTTGTGAAGCGACGCGAAGAAGAACTATACGGAACATCGCTGTTCGCGCAGTCTGCTTACGACTATCTTACTTCGACGATCGACGACCCTTTGCTACGGAACGTCCTCTCGGGAACGTCGCTTAAAATGGAACTTGATCCCCGTACGTTGCCGTTGTATGTTTTTGCACAGATAAACAGCTCTTTCATTCAGAGTGCATGGCGGTTACGCGGCGGCGGGTCGCAGATAGCCGGTTCCCTCGCCGGGAGCATCGAAAAAAACGGCGGGACGGTACGGCTGAACGCCCGTGTAACGCGCCTCACGGAAGAACGCGGCCGTATTGTCGCTGCGGAAATAAACGGCAACAGTGCGGAACGTATCGAAGCCACTCATTTTATCTCCGGCATACATCCGGCCGCCACGCTGTCGTTAATCACCGAAAGTGCGATTATCAGGAACATATACCGTAAAAGGATTAACAACCTGCCCTGCACGTATGGTATGTTTACCGCAAATATTGCATTGAAGGAAAATTCGGTGCCTTATCAAAACCGGAATATTTATGTCTATAATACGGACGATGTATGGCAATACGCCGCCTGCAAGCCGGAAAATATAAATACATGTGCACTGGTTTCGTTCCAGCCGCCCGGAAGCGGATCTTCATATACGCGCAACATTGACATTCTTACACCGATGTACCGGCCGGAAATTGAGCGCTGGGAAGATACGGCGGTCGGCCGTCGCGGCAAGGATTACCTGTCGTATAAAGAGCAAAAAGCGGAAGCCTGCCTGCATCTTGTATCCCGCCATATTCCCGGGTTAAAGGACGCAGGCAGTGCGATTGAAAAAATATATACAAGCACCATGCTCACGTATCGCGATTATACCGGAACGCCATACGGGTCGGCCTACGGGATACGCAAGAACTGCGAACAACTGATGACCACCCTGCTCTCTCCCCGCACGCCGGAACCGAACCTCTTCCTCACCGGCCAGAACCTCAACTTGCACGGCGTGCTGGGCGTCTCGATGACGTCGTTCCTCACCTGCGCCGAAATAATCGGCATGGACAAGGC
>JAISYY010000245.1 GCA_031269635.1 Tannerella sp.
TTAAAATATTTATATACCCGCAAAGATAGTAATCATTTTTGTAATTCCAACTAATCGTGGATTTCAGGGGGTGCAAATCAAATTGTCGCACCCCACATTTTTGCACCTCCATGCGGAAGCGGCGGTGGAAGAGGCCGGCGGGAGTGCAGACAGGCATGTCGGAAACCTTCCCGGACTCTCCGACAAACCGACCCACTCCATGGGTCCGTCTCCCGGACTCTCCGACAAACCGGCCCACTCTATGGGTCCGTCTCCCGGAAAGTCCGGAAGACGGTTTACTCAACAAGCATCATCCTGCCGTTAACCGGCATCTTATCTCCTTCGGAAATATAAACCTCCTTCACAGCGCCGTCAACCGGGCTTCGTATCTCGTTTTCCATTTTCATGGCGACCAATACACAAAGCGGATCACCGGCCTTCACCTCCTGTCCCGGTTCAACATACACTTTAAGTATCACTCCCGGCATCTGCGCCGTAATAACCTGGCGGCCTGCAGACACCGGTTGGGTACGCAACATGCGCATCCGTTTCAGTTCGTCAACAATACTTACCTGAAACAGGTCGCCCCTGTTTTTAATTTCGTATTTTGAATCGCCCGCGCTCGAAATCTGTACCCCGTGCGAGCGGTTGTTCAATATAATGGAATGGATGCTATCGCCTCCCACATTATAATCAACATCATATACAGTCCCATTGACGGATACTTTCTTAACCGGGCCATCTTCCAGGATTTCCACTTTAAATTCCCCGTCCGAATCATCTACCGTCGCATAATACGTTGCCAACGCTTTCGATATAATCTTATCTTCCATAACTTAAAAATTATTTGCTGCCATTTGTAATTTACCATAATATTTCCACAGGGATTCGCCTACCAGCGGGACGGTCGTAGCCCGCGCCGCAGCCTCTTTTTCCGCTTCATAATGTTTCAGCGCTGCGGCAATTACGGCCACCGCAGGATCGCTGTTCTTTTTGCGTGTAAGTTCCTCCCTGTCAAACTTCGTATCTATGAACGTTGTGTCGTAGTCGCCTTTCAGAAACGTTTTATTGTTCAATACACTGAGATGAAAAGGAATCGTTGTTTTGATACCTAAAATTTTATATTCGCGTAAAGCTCTTGTCATATTCGAGATTGCCGATTCGCGATTGCGTCCCCACGAACAAAGCTTGGCGATCATCGGATCGTAGTGCAGCGACACCTCGAAACCTGCATAGGCGGCGCTGTCAAGACGGATATTGCGCCCCTCGGGCGCTTCCCGGACTTTGATAATGCCGGGCGACGGCATAAAATTGTTTGCCGGGTCTTCGGCATATATGCGACATTCGATAGCAGCGCCACGAAACTCTATATCTTCCTGCCTGTAGGGCAACCGGTTCCCGGAGGCCACAAGAATCATATCGCGCACCAGATCCACACCGGTGCAGGCTTCCGTCACGGGATGTTCCACCTGAAGGCGGGTATTCATTTCGAGGAAATAAAAATGCTGGTCTTTATCCATCATAAACTCCAGCGTCCCGGCGCTGTAATATCCGATTTTCCTGCAAGCCTCTACTGCAACGGCAAGTATCTTCTTTCGCGTATCTTCCCTGACAAACGGCGAAGGAGCTTCCTCTATGACTTTCTGGTTACGCCTCTGTATGGAACATTCACGTTCGTACAGGTGGATGACATTTCCATATTTGTCGCCCAGCACCTGTACCTCTACATGATGCGGATTCTCTATGTATTTTTCAATATAAACAGCGTCATTGCCAAACGAACCGGCGGCCTCCGAACGTGACATGCGGAAAGCGGCGTCGAGTTCATCCGCGCTACGGACAAGCCGCATCCCCTTCCCTCCCCCACCGGCTACGGCCTTCAACATGACCGGATAACCGACGTCCCTTGCCACCGAATGTGCCTCTTCCAAACCCGAAACAGGACTTTCCGTACCCGGAACGACCGGCAGTCCGGCTTCTTTCATTATCTTACGGGCTTCCGTCTTCAACCCCATTTTTGCAATCATACCGGAATCAGGCCCGATAAAATTTATTCCTTCTTCTTCACAGCGACGGGCAAAACCGGCATTCTCCGACAGAAAACCATAACCGGGGTGAATGGCTGCCCCGGTCTTTTTCGCTATTTCAAGAATCGTATCCGGCTTCAGGTAAGAAGTGTCGGCTTCATTTTCCGAAATACAATATGCTTCTTCCGCATAGCGTACGTGTAATGCTCCTCTATCCACGTGCGTATAGATCGCTACGGTCGGGATATTCATTACGCGGCATGTGCGGAATATTCGCATCGCAATCTCGCCGCGATTGGCTACTAATACTTTCTTAATCATAACAGGTTCATGTTTAAACGTTTTTTTCTTTATCATCCACCGCTACAACGGCAAATTGGAATGTTTCTTCGGAGGATTGGACTGCCGTTTGTTGGCAAGCAGCTCAAAACTGCGAATCAAACGCGGACGGGTGGCGGACGGTTCTATGATTTCGTCGATGTATCCCAGTTCGGCCGCCCGGTATGGATTGGCAAACTTCTCCCGGTAGTCGTCCTGCAATTCCCGACGCCTGCCTTCGACATCTTCCGCGTTTGCCAGTTCGCGGCGGAAAAGGATATTGACCGCTCCTTCCGCACCCATTACCGCAATCTCGGCCGTAGGATAAGCAAAATTGATATCGCCACGGATATGTTTCGAGCTCATCACATCGTAAGCTCCCCCGTAAGCCTTGCGGGTGATAACCGTCACTTTGGGAACCGTCGCCTCACAATAAGCATACAACAGTTTCGCCCCGTGACGGATGATGCCGTCATATTCCTGATTGACGCCGGGCAGGAATCCGGGTACATCCACAACCGTCAGGAGGGGAATATTAAAGGCATCGCAGAAACGGACAAAACGCGCCGCTTTCACCGACGCATTAATATCCAGTGTACCGGCCAGTACCGACGGTTGATTTGCCACAACCCCGATCGTCTTGCCATTCAAACGGACATACCCCGTAACGATATTTTTTGCATAACTATCCTGCACTTCAAAAAAATTATTATCATCGGCCACACTTGTTATAAGATCCTTGATGTTATAGGGTTGGTTGGGATTTACCGGTATCAGCAAATCCAACTGCGGGTCGATCCGGTTCGGGCTATCGGTCGAAGGCACAAAAGGCGGTTCTTCCATGTTGTTATTGGGAAGAAACGAAAGCAATTCCCGTATCTTCATAATACAGTCCATATCGTTATCGGCCGAGAAATGGGCTACACCCGATTTTTCCGTATGTATCCCGGAGCCTCCGAGTTCGTTCTTCGTAACGTCTTCCTGCGTGACGCTCTTTACTACATCAGGGCCTGTTATAAACATATAACTGCTCTCCCTGACCATAAAAATAAAATCGGTAAGGGCAGGCGAATAAACCGCTCCGCCGGCACACGGCCCCATGATGGCGCTTATCTGCGGAATAACGCCCGAAGCAAGAGAGTTGCGAAGGAAAATCTCCGCATATCCGGCCAACGAACGCACCCCTTCCTGAATGCGGGCACCTCCCGAATCGTTCAATCCGATGACAGGAGCGCCGACCTTCATCGCCATATCCATAATTTTGCAGATTTTCTGCGCATACGTCTCCGATAAAGCGCCGCCAAAAACAGTAAAATCCTGCGCAAAAACAAATACGGTACGTTTGCCGATAATTCCGTAGCCCGTAACGACGCCGTCGCCCAATGGATGCTGTTTTTCCAACCCAAAGTCATTACATTTATGGATAACGAATTTATCAACCTCCACAAAAGTTCCCTTCTCCAATAGTAATTCGATCCGTTCCCGGGCGGTCAGCTTGCCCGTCGCATGTTGTCGGGCAATCCGGTCTACACCCCCACCTTCTTCAGCTTTCCGGTCTAACGCTTTCAATTGTACAATTTTCTCTTTCATATTCCAAGTTTTAATAAGTTTCGCTAAATATAATATATCCGGCGAGCAAAACCTATTAATTGCCGATAGATATTCTCTATTTATCAATAGGTAATATCTATCGACACAGTTCCCTACCGCATCGACAGTGGCGTCGAGGCCGGTGATGTCGCGGTCTGCAAGACGGTCGGCTTCGGCGAGTTGTGCGGTATATATGCTACCCCTGATGACGTCCACGAGCCGGCCTTCCTGAGTAATAAGAGCATAAAATTGTATCAACAGGCCGATGACAATGTTGGCTATCTGCGGATAGCTCCCAAACAGTTTCTGTATTTACAGCAAACAAGTATAAAAGTTACCGGGGGATGCTGTCAAGCCATGAAATAATCCTTATGCGGACAGAGCTTAGAGAAAGAAAGTTATCAATACCGGTTTTTACAGAACAAAGGAACTTTTCAGACAGGCGGTGATGAAATTCTTTGAGAACATTGCTGGCTACAGGTATGAGTTGGAAACGTTGCTAACTCTCAATTTCAGGCGCTCTAATTCACATTCTATTTCCTTTTAAGTACAAACACTTCGGCAACAGATTGAGACTTTCCCATTGCGTGAAACGTATCCGTTATACAAAGTACTCGAAGACGGCTTCCCGAAAGCTTATGTATTGACGAATTTTTCACATTCCGACCGGCAATCGTCGCCGGTTTCGATCTCTAAGACGGAAAATAATATAAATTCATATTTCAACTGTGATTTTTTTAGTACTTTTGCGCTGAAAAATAGTTTTATCTTTTTTAATGAAATTGAGCAAAAATGATGACACTCGCTGAAATTCTCAAAGATTCGGATTATAAACAGGCACAATTCGACGTTGTGCTGATTAATGAATTTGAACGAAAAATCACTACCCGCACAGATAAAAACGGGAAAGAAATTCCTTATA
>JAISYY010000253.1 GCA_031269635.1 Tannerella sp.
TTCCCCGCCATGTCGCCCCTGTTTGCGCCGGACGTTGAAATCGCTTCCGTTTACCTGACCGGCGAGATGCCGCCGGGGTACGAGGCGCCGCAACAGAAATACGTCGACCGTTTCGGGCAGTGGACGATGCGCGACTGGCCGGGTAAAATCAAAAACGAAGCGGAACTGAAGCAAAAGATAGTGCAGGTCGAAAGGACGGCTGCCAGGGCGGACTATCCCAAAGGATGGAGCCGGTACGGTGGCCTGAAGGCCCTCCGTTTTGATTCGACCGGCTTTTTCAGGGTGCATCACGACGGAACGCGCTGGTGGTTTGTCGATCCTGACGGATACGCTTTCCTGAGTACCGGTATTAACTGCATCACGGCCGGTCAGTCCGGCGTCTACGACGGGATGGAAGACTTGCTGGAGTGGATGCCCGACCGGAACGGCGAATTTGCTTCTATCTACGAAGAAGGGGAGCATAAACGGATCGACTATTATAAGGCCAACCAGATACGGGTGTACGGTGATCGGTGGCTCGAAAAATGGGAAGCTACGACGCCCGGACTGATGAAAAAATGGCGCTTCAACACCGTTGGCAATTGGGCGGACAGGGGATTTGCACAAAAGAGCGGACTGCCCCGCGTCTATCACATGGGGGAGATGCCGGTGACGGCTATACGGCTCTACCGCGATTTCCCGGATGTGTTCAGTCCCGAATACCGCGAACTGGCTGCAAAATACGCGCAGCAACTGTCGCCGGCAAAGGAGGATAAACTGCTGATCGGCTATTTCCTGTGCAATGAACCCAAATGGGCGTTTGGCGACAATGTGCTTGCCTACGAGATGTTTGCCACGCCGCAACTGAGTTACACGAAACTGCGTTTCGTCGCCTGGCTGAAGGAGAAATACCTGCGGACGGCGGATTTTAATGCGGCCTGGAACGTGTCGTATGCATCCGTTGACGAGGCGCTGATGCAGACGTTCAAAAACTACCCGTCGGAAACGTCGAAAAAGGATTTCCGCGAATTTACGGCCCTGATGGTGGAGGAATGGATACGGATCATTTGTGAGGAGACGAGGAAAGTTGATCCGAATCACCTGAACCTGGGGATGCGCTATGCCTGGATCAGCAGCGATGTGCTGGTGAAGCCGGCACGCCATTTCGACGTCTTGTCGATGAGCGCCTATACCGTGCCGTTTCCTCCGCCGACGGAGGAGATCTCCCGCATCAGCGGACGGCCGGTGTTGCTGAGCGAATGGCATTTCGGAAGCGCACTGGACGGCAGTTTGCCTACCAGCGGCTTGCAGACCGTCATTTCGCAGGAAGAACGGGGTAAGGCTTACCGTACGTATGCCGAGAACGGTTTTTCACGGCCCGAAATCATCGGCATGCACTGGTTCCAGTGGACAGACCAGGCGTTGTTGGGACGGGGCGACGGCGAAAATTATAACATCGGGCTGATGGATGCCTGTTCGCTGCCTTATACCGAACTGACGGAAGCCGCCCGCGTGGCTCATGAAAATATGTACGACCTGGCGCGGGGACGGAAAAAGCCGTATTTCTTCCGGCTTACGCCCACGCCGACGGTTAACGCGCAGGAATGATAATAACATTAAAATAATAATATGACAAAATGAAAACTACTGTTACCACTACAACCGAACGCCTGGCAGCGATTGATGTCCTGCGGGGTTTTGACATGTTTTTCCTGGTAGGTGCGGGTGATGTCCTGCGCCGTTTTTTCGGGGCGTTTCATTCCGATTCCGTGAACGGGATCCTGTATCAGCTGGATCATGTGGAATGGACGGGCTTCACGGCCTGGGACATCATTATGCCCCTGTTCCTCTTTACTTCCGGGCTTTCCATGCCTTTTTCCTTTTCCAAATTCCTGAAACGGGAGGGGAGTACGAAAGCCGGACTGTACCTCAAGATTATGAAACGCTTCCTGCTGCTGTTCTTGCTGGGATGGATAGCGCAGGGACGCCTGCTCGACCTGAGCCTGGATACGTTCCACGTCTATTGCAACACCCTTCATGCCATTGCGTTCGGTTACCTGATTACCGCCCTGGTGATCCTGAACCTGCATAGCTTCAAGGCGCAGCTTGGAGCCGGCGTTGCGCTGCTGCTGGCCTACTGGGCGTGCCTGACGTTTATTCCCGTACCGGGTTTCGGCGCCGGTGTGTTCACGCCCGACGGTAATGTGGCGATTCACATTGACCACGCTCTGTTTGGGCGCTTCGACGACGGGACGCAATATACGTGGATGCTGACCAGCCTCGCTTTCGGCGCTACGGTTATCTCCGGATATTTTGCCGGACGCCTGCTGAAAACGTCCCTGTCGCCGGAACGGAAACTGACGTGGCTGTCGCTGACCGGTGTCGCCCTGATTGCGGGCGGGCTGCTGTGGGGATTGCAGATGCCGGTCATTAAAAAAATATGGTCGCCCTCGATGGTGCTGTTGAGTAGCGGTATATGCTACTTGTTGCTGGCGCTCTCGTTCCTGTTGACCGACAAACTGCGGTTGAATGGCTGGTGGGTCACGGGGCTGCGTATCTTCGGCCTTAATTCCATTGTGGCCTACATGCTTCATACGACGTTCAAGTTAGACCGGGTTGCCGGGGCGTTGCTTCACGGTTTTGAACAGTATACGGGGGATTTCTACCCGTTCGTCGTGGCGCTGGGCGAGTTTGGCATCCTGTGGTTTATTATCCGTCACATGTACAGACACGGAATATTTATTAAAATTTAAATAGATGCCTTATGAACAGACGAACATTTATCAGAAACACTGCCGGCGGCCTGACGTTGTTGCCGTTGCTCTCCTCCTGCCGGACAAAAGGCGAGGCGTATTACGGCAGTGCGGAGGATTTCGAGGCGATGCCCAAAGTCGATGCGCATTATCATTATGATACGTTCAACGAACCGTGCCTGCAATATGCGGCTTCCGTCAACATGCACCTGCTGTCGATTAACGTGGATGCGGGTGAAGACCTGGACAAACAATTAGCTATCGGCGAGGCTTTTAAAAAGAAGTATCCCGGCAGTTTCGACTTCCTCGGCTCTTTCTCCGTGGCGGGTTTCGGTTCCGCTACGTTTGCCGGCGATGTGATTGCGCGGGTGAAGCGGTGCATGGAAGCTGGCGCCAGGGGTATCAAAATCTGGAAGAACATAGGTATGGGGCTGCTGGATGCGGACGGGAAATATGTGATGGCCGACCATCCGGCCTTTGACCCGGTGTATGCGTATCTCGAAAAGGAAGGTATCCCGATGGTCGCCCACCTGGGAGAGCCGCGCAACTGCTGGCTTCCGTACGACCGGATCACGATGGGGGGTGACTTGAATTATTATACGCAGCATCCCGAATATCACATGTATCAGCATCCCGAAGCGCCGACGTATGAAGAGCAAATGGCGGCACGCGACCATATCCTGGATAAGTTCCCGCGCCTGACGTTTGTCGGTGCGCATATCGGCAGCATGGAATGGAGCCTGGAGGAAGTCGCCCGGCGGTTTGAAAAATATCCGAATTTCCATATCGACCTGGCCGCACGCATTGGACACGTGCAACTGCATACGATGCGGGATCACCAAAAAGTGCGCGATTTCTTTATCCGCTACCAAGACAGGATCCTGTACGGATCGGACGGGACCGTGAACGACCGGAATACGCAAAATGCGGAGGAGCGGTGCCGCGCCATGTATAATCACTGGCTGCAGCAATGGAAGTTTCTTGCTACGGGGGAGATGTTAATGCCTGTGGATAAAATCATCATACCCAATCCCCCGGACGAAGTCAAAGGACTGCGACTACCGAAAAAGGTAGTCGACAAGCTCTATTTGGAGAATTTCAAGCGGATATTCGGGTAACCCCGTTCGCCGGGTTCATTTGCTCCGGATGATAACAGCGGCGGTGATCAGGATATGCGCGGCATAATACGTGGGCATCATCAGGCTGTGGTACAGTCCGCACACATGCAGAAATTCGCAGCAGGCAATCAGCGTATCCGAAAATACAATGCAGGCAATGCCGCCCGTAAAAAGGCAGCGGGCAAGAAACGGCAGCCGGAGTCCGGGCGCCACCGCCAGTGAAAAGCAGGATATCAGTGTATATAGCTGTACCGCCGTCAACAGCGTCGTGTCGGGAATCGCAGGCAGCAGCTTCCATACAAAAAACACGCTGTACCCCGCTAACAGCGCAATCAGCAAGTACCCCTGTATTTTCCCGTGCTTCAGGCAGAAGAACAGGAAACCGGCATGGGCGACAAAAAACAGGGCGATACCGCCAACGAACATGAGGACATCCCCTCCCCGGTGTTTCAGCATCCAGTCGCCTGCGATGGAAAAGGCAAGGGCTGCGATCAGCAGCCATTTAGTCCGGCTCACTTCCTTCAACGCCAGGAAACCGATAAGTATGGCGCATGTAACGGGCACGCCTGCGTGTACCCAGTAATTGTATCGTACCAGGGCAAGTACGGCGCACGTAAGAGGAACAAGTAACAATCCTGCTGACAGGTGATTTAAATTTTTCATACGAAATTGTTTTTTTGAATGTTTGACTAATAATCCAATCCGGCCGTCGACCGGTTTCCCGGAAACAACGGCAGACGGCAACAATGTGCAAATTAACGTACGAAATTGCATACCGCCAAATTTTCCAAATGTTTTTTGAACATTTTATCACACAGGATTCAATCGGCGTTCGCCCATCCGGTCTCCGATGCCGGTTAAAAAACATATTATTTCAAAAAAACGTAACAATTATTTCAGAAAAAATTAACGAACAAATATTGTATATATAAAATAGATGATGTATTTTTGTACCCATAATTCAAAAACGAAAAAAAAAGATAGAAAATGAAAGCTAACTCTGTTTTTTATGCAGTTAAATATTGTTTAACCTTCTTTTTGGCGGGTTTTGGCATGATCTTTGCAGAGAGAGAGAGAGAGAGAGAGAGAGAAAGCTATTTATATTTCGTAGTTCGCACGCACGCGGAAGAGATAAAAGTAATCCGGATACGTAGTTTCCCCCTGTCGTCATTTAAAAAAAATGACGACAGGGGGAAACTATTATGTAAACGCCGCTTGTTTAACTAAATTTTTTGTTACCATGAACAATCTTTGTGATATTATTTTAACACTGCAGGCTGTTCTTGTTTTGGACGGCTTGCATCAAACCTATGACAAATTATTATTATTATTTACCAAAAAAACAAATGCATGAAAAAATTTTTGATTCAATGGAAATTTGAGAAGCTCTTTACTGATTGTAAAAAGAGGTTATTGAAACCGGTAGAAAGAGTTTTTATGATGTTTGCGTTGTCAACCGTTGCGTTGATGGCGTCCGCCTCCCCGACAGACGTAGGGGTGCATCCGGAATCCGGGAACGGATTGCCGGAAGCGGAGGAACCCCGTGTCGCCGTCTCTGTTGTCCAGCAACAGCGAGCAGTGACAGGTATCGTGACCGATGACAGCGACGAACCGCTGCCGGGTGTCAGCATCGCCCTGAAGGGAACAACGTCCGGCGTGATTACCGACGCCAACGGGCGATATATTATTAATGTACCGGACGGCAACGCCATACTCGTTTTTTCGTATGTCGGATTTGAGACGCAGGAAATCACGGTCGGCCCGCAGACGCGCATCAGCGTGAAGTTGAGCGAAGGCGCTCTCGCGCTGGAGGAAGTCGTCGTCGTCGGATACGGCGTACAGAAGAAAGTGAACCTGTCGGGAGCCGTCCAGGCAGTGTCGGCCAAAGATCTGGCTAACCGCCCGGTCACCAATACTAACCAGGCATTGCAGGGCCTGGCCGCCAACGTGAATATCACGCAAATAACCGGCCGCGCCACAAGCGCACCGGACATCAATATCCGCGGATTCACGTCCATCAACGGCGGTAGCGCACTGATTCTGGTGGACAATGTCCCCGTCTCGCCCGACGAACTGTCGCGCATCAATCCGGAAGACATTGAAAACGTATCAATCCTGAAGGATGCCGCTTCGGCTGCCATCTACGGGGGACGCGCTTCGTTCGGCGTCGTGCTGATTACTACCAAGCAGGCGCGTAAAGAAAAGCTGGAAGTCTCTTTTGAAGGTAATACAGGATTTCGCGTTTTGGGGTATGTGCCCGACCTGGTGACCGACGTCTATGAGGTGATGAGTCTGCAAAATCCCGCTTCCACCCGCAACCCGCTGTTCACGGCCGAGGAGATGGAATACGGGCGGTTGCGTTCGGAGCATCCGGAGCTTTATCCGGCAGCCGTCATCAACAAACGGCAGGGTTTGTATAACGCCGGCAACTGGGCGTACTGGGATAATATTGACTGGAACAATGTCCTGCTCCGCCAAGCCTCGCCTACGTACACGGGCAATGTGCGGATTGCCAATCGGAACGACAAAATGAATTACAGCGTCAGCGGCGGCTACTACCGGCAGGAAGGAATGATGCGCTACGGAAACGACATCTACAACCGTTTCAACCTGCGCGGCAACGGCAGCTACAACCTTACGTCCTGGTGGCAGGCCGGCGTCAATATGTCATTCAACTACAGCAACTACAACATGCCGGAATCCGGCAATGACTGGTATTTCTATTACGTTAGCCGGTCTGCGCTCCGCAGCCTGGTCAATCCCGACGGGACGTACACCGTTGCAGGCGCCTATCTGGTCGGTCTGCCGGAGGAGGGTGGCAGGAGCATTTCTAAAAACAATGAAACGCAACTGTCCCTGAATACCGCCATCGACCTGATCAAGGATGTCTGGAACGTCAAGGTCGATGCGAACTTCCGCTTTACCAACGGACAGACTCGCGGAAGCCATTTCCCCGTTTACTACCGCGAGGGGCCTGACCGCCCGCTGGCGCCGGCCTATACCGACCTCGGCGACAACGCCTTCCGCTCGTCGGTCTATGCTTCTACCGCATCGAGTTTGAAAAGTTACCAGGTGTATAACGTGTACACGGATTTCCACAAGACGTTCGCCGGGAAACATTACGTGCAGGCGCTGTTGGGATTCAACCAGGAAGCCATGACTTACACGTATTCGTCCATCCGCCGAAGCGATCTGATTAGCCAGAGCCTGCCGACCATTCAGCTGGCTACCGGCATGACGGCAACGTCGGAGATGATTTCAACGTTGGCGCTCCGAAGCGGATTCGGCAGGTTGAACTATATCTACGACAACAAGTATATTGCGGAATTTAACGGTCGCTATGACGGCACGTCGCGTTATCCCAAAAAGAACCGCTTCGGATTCTTCCCGTCGGGGTCGCTGGCCTGGGTGCTCTCCAGGGAAAGTTTCCTGACCGACCTGGCGCAGTCGCTGAAAGTAGACCAGTTCAAGTTGCGCGGGTCGTACGGCGTGCTCGGCAACCAGGTTATGAGGGATACGAACGGGAACGACGTCTATTATCCCTACATTGCCACCATGAGTGCGTCCAATATCAGTGTGCCGGTGAACGGAAGTATGCCGCTGGCCACCTTCCAGCCCGGCGTAGTGGCCGGAAACCTGACGTGGGAGCGCGTGCGCACCGTCAACGGAGGATTTGACCTGGCGCTGTTCAACAACCACATCAGCCTGAGCGCCGATCTCTATACCCGCTACACGGAAGGGATGCTGGTACAGGGTAAGGCGCTGCCCGCCGTATTCGGTGCGGATCCGCCGCAAATAAATGCCGGCGACCTGAAAACCAAAGGATGGGAAATCACGCTGGGGCTGAACAATACCTGGCAGGTTGACAATTCACCGCTCTATATCGGGTTGAATTTCATGCTGGCCGACAGCCGGTCGTTCGTCACCAAATATGACAATCCGACCAAGGCCATTAGCGATCAGCCCAGAGGGAACGCCAACTACTACGAAGGACAGGAAATCGGCGAAATATGGGGATGGGTATCCGACGGCTACCTGACAAAGGACGATTTGATCCTGCGCGAAGACGGCACGCCGACGGGCAACGCCAAAATCGACCAGTATGACGTGTCGGAGGAGGATAACCGCAGTACCGGCGTAAGCTACGAAGGCGACATCAAGTTCAAGGACCTGAACAACGACGGGCGCATCACGTACGGGAAATCGACGGTAGACGATCCGGGCGACCGCCGGATTATCGGTAATGATCAGCCCCGCCTGCCTTATAGTTTCACATTGGACGGGTCGTGGAAGGGTTTCGACCTGCGTGCCTTCTTCCAGGGCATCGGTAAGCGCGACTGGTATCCCGGACGTAACCACCATGACTTCTGGGGCGTTTACGGCAATCCGTGGGCAACACCCATCGCGGCGAACCGCGATCATTGGACGCCGGAAAACCCGAACGCCCGCTGGCCGCGCCTCAAGCCTTACATCGCCGAAAACAAGGAACTGGCGCTGCCTCAAACCGGATACCTGCAGGACGCTTCCTATCTGCGGCTCAAGAACCTGACGGTCGGTTACACGCTGCCCGCCTCGCTGACCAGGCAGTGGCGCATCGAAAACCTGCGCTTCTACCTCAGCGCCGAGAATGTCTTCACGATTCATCACATCGAAGTGAACGGCATCGACCCGGAACTGTTGACAAACACGCAGACAAACTTTGCGGGCGCCGGCGTTTACCCCTTGCAAAAGGTATATTCTATTGGTCTTAACCTGAATTTCTAACTCATAAATCGAATGTAAGATGAAAAAATATTTATATATATTCAGTTTGATAGGCGCTTGTGCCGGATGGACAGGCTGTAACGACGACTTCCTGGAGAAATTCCCGGAAACGTCGATCACTGCGGAAGGGTATTTCAAAACGGCAAAAGATCTGGAAACCTACGCATACGGATTCTATAACGAGAGCCTGCTATATCCCCGCAACACGTACGACAACGAGCCGTTCTCGGACAATATCGCCCATCGCAACGACATGGGTACTTCCGAGTACGCCATGCTGAAAGGTAGTTTCTCGAAAGAAGTGGCCACCGGATGGGACGACTGGAGGCATTTGCGCAGCATCAATTTTTTCCTTGTCAATGCCGTCCGTGCGACAGGCAACGAAGAGGATCTTCGCCACTGGATCGGCATTGGCCGTTATTTCCGGGCTGTTTTTTATATCGACAAGCTCACGAAGTATTCCAACGTGCCCTGGTATAACAAGCCGATGGAAACCAACGATCCCGACCTCTACAAGCCGTCGGATCCCCGTGCGCTGGTAGCCGATTCCATCCTGGCCGACCTCGAATATGCCTCGGCCTGCATCAAGGGAGACCTGGGCAACCGGACGATCATCAGCCGCTATGCGGCGCTGGCGCTCCTGACGCGCTTCTGCCTCTACGAAGGCACGTACCGGAAATATCATCCGGAATTGAACCTGGCTTCTTCGGCCGGCGCCTTCCTGGAAAAAGCGGTCACGGCCGCCGGGCAGGTGATGGGCAGCGGCGTCTTCACGGTTTCGGGCAACGGGCGTAAGGGGTTCAGCGCACTATTCACCAGCGCCGACCTGAGCGGCAATTCCGAAATCATCCTGATGGCGCAGTATGAACAGGGCAAGGGCGAAGGAAACAGCGCTTTCCACAACCTGTACGGCGACTATGCGTTGAGCCGTAGCCTGATGGAATCTTTCCTGATGGCCAACGGGACGCGCTTCACCGACCAGCCGGGTTATGACAAAAAGCCGTTCGCGGAAGTGTTTGCCAATCGCGATCCGCGTATTTACGAAACGTTTGCTACGCCGGGATTCACGAAACCTATTGGTACCAGCCCTTACGTAGTGGTCATCAAACATGGCGGATACGAAGCGGTCAAGTATTATCCCCGCGATGCGGCCACGCTGGGTGGAAACACGTGGCGGCAGTGCTGGACGGATTTGCCGCTCTACCGTTATGGCGAAGTGCTGCTTAGCTATGCCGAGGCCAAAGCCGAACTGGGTACGCTGACGCAGGCCGACCTGGATGCAAGCATCAACCTGCTGCGTGCACGGGTGGGTATGCCGTCGATGAACCTGGCGGCCGCCAATGCCGATGTCGACCCGGTACTGGCTGGGCAATACCCGAACGTGAACGGCGCGAACAAGGGCGCGATTCTCGAAATCCGCCGCGAGCGCCGCGTGGAACTGGCACTGGAGGGGCAACGCCTGCAAGACCTCAACCGCTGGTATACCGGCGAACTGATTGCCCTGGCCCCGCAGGGGATGTATATTTCCAGACTGGGCGCCTTTGACCTGAACGGCGACAACAATCCCGACCTGGCGATACTGGCCAGCCCGGACGATCTGGGACCCATCTCCGACTTGCCGGCGGAGCAACAGGCGGCAATCACCAAGTACTATCTCTCCGAGGAAGGCGAGTTTTACCTGTCGGAAGGCACGCAGGGATTCATCATGTTTGCGACGGACAGGGACATGCCGCGCCGCTGGGAATCCCCGAAATTCTATTACCGTCCGATTCCCGTCGCCCAGCAGGTGATGAATCCGGCGTTGGAACAGGTATTCGGCTGGTAGGAGGATGAATGAAACAAGTATGTTTAACACAAAAAAAAATGAAACAGATGAAAGCAATATTTTTTGGAAAAGGACTGAGTATCCTTCTTTTTGCCTGGCTGCTGCTGGCCGGATGCGAAAGCAACCCGTCGATTGACAGCTATGACCGCAATGCCGCCATTACGGATATCTACGTGGATATTTCGTCGCTCTCGCTGGAAGTGGGTGCGTCGCAGAATATCACCTTCTGGCCGCTGCCGGCCAATGCGGATATTATGAAGCTGGCGTGGACGTCGGCCGACCCGGCGGTGGCGACCGTCGACCGCTGGGGGCGTGTGACGGCAGTCAAGGCGGGAACTACGGCTCTCACCGTCAGCAGCGGTACGGTAAGCAAGACGGTGAGCATGACGGTGACCAATCCGCCGACCGTCCCGCTGACGGCTTCCTGGTCGTTCGATGATCCGTCGAACCTGGCCAAAGCCGATGTTATCGACGGCAAGCAGGGCACCCCCATGGGCTTAATCGGCAACATCGTCCCGATCGACGGGCCGAGTGCAACGGACAAGGCTATACGCATCGCCGCCGGCGGCGCGAATTACCTGAAAGTCTTTCACGGCATACCTTTCCCCCAGGGCAAGGATTACGTGGAAGACTGGTCTATCCTGATTGTCTTCCGGCTGCCCGACCTGAACGGCTGGCATACGATCCTGCAAACCGACATCACACCGGCCGGCGACGCTGACTTTTTCATCCGCGACAACGGACTGATTGGCGTCGGCACGCTGGGATACGTAGGCCCCCAGCCGATAGAAGCCGGCAAGTGGTATCACCTGATACTGTCGCGCAAAGGCTCCTCGAAGACGTTTTACAGTTACGTGAACGGGAAGACGTATCACGATAATGTGCAGACGGACGCCAGCCGGTTTAACCTTCTTGAAGCCTTCCTGGTCAGCCAGGACGAGGACGGGGAGGACCAGGCGATTGAAATCGCCGAAATTGCCGTATGGGACCAGCTGCTGACGGAATCACAGGCGTATGCGGTAGAGCTGACGCTGCAATCCCGGTAAGGCATTTTTTTTTATATTTCCGTAGATGTAGAGATGCCCGATTTGGGCGTCTCTACATTTTTTTTAGTCCTGTGATTTGTGCTGTGATCTGCCGAAAGCAGGGTAACAACCTGTTAAAACCGGAAATTCACGCCGAAAGTAATCCCTACCGAGGCAAAGTCTATATCATAGTCTTCAAATTCCGAATGTCGAATATAATCCAGATTACCCGTGAGTGAAATCGTCCTCGAAACATTCCACCTTGCAGTACCGCCAAGCCCAAGCGCTAAAGCCGATTCGTCGGTAGTTTCCGATTGGTTTCCTATTTCTCCGTGAATGGAAACATAACCGATAGTGGGGCGGATGTCAAATGCTACCTTTTGGGAAGCATTTGAAAACGAAAACAGTGGTCCGATAAGCCCGCCTATAAGCCCTATGGAAGCATTGTCCTTTTTCGTGAGATCGTACGAAGTGTACAGAAACGACCCGGTAATTCCGACATGTCTTCCAAACAGGTATCCGGCATTAATCGTGACCTGTACTCCATTTTCCAGGTAATAATCTTCCTGCAGGATAGAAGCTCCGGCACTTATTCCTATGTATCCCTTCCGGTAATCCGACGGATAAGACCGGTACTCATCCTCCGGTTCATCATCATAATAATATTGCCTGGTATCCGAACGTCCTCTCGAAGGCTGTGTCCGGTTCCCATACGGATTCCGGTACTGCGTCCGGTTCCGGCTCGGGTTCGGCTCCCGATCCTGGTTCTGATTCTGATTCTGATTCTGATTCCTCCGGTTACGGGTGAGAGTCCCGAATACTTCCATTGTGCCGTCTTCATACTCAATCTTGTAGATTTCGGATTTCGGCAAAGACCGTACCTTTTCCGAAAGATCATCAAATAATATGTACTTGATATCGTTTATACCGATCTCAATCACTTCGGCAAGAATTTTACTCCCGCCTTTCGACATAATAATCACATCTTGTGCTTTGACAAGAGACATTGCGCCTGCTAATAATGTTAGCGCTAAAATAGAAATAATTTTTTTCATGACTTTTAATGTTTTGTGCCTCATTCCGGGGCGATTAATAATTAAATTTACATCGCAAAATTAGAGTTTTCCGCACGTCCTGTATACCCCATTTGTGGGGTATTTTTGGGGGCATGCAAAAAAAACGGATTATCATCAAAAAAAGGAGGATTGCTAACCGGAACCGACACTATCGGGGCCTGCATATACCGGATGTAGATAGGCCCTACTTAGGCAGGGTTTTGCACCAGGGCGAGATGCCACATTCCCCGCATTTGGGATTGCGTGCGGTACAGGTGTACCGTCCGTGCAGGATTAGCCAGTGGTGGGCTTTTGCGATAAGATGTTCGGGGATATGTTTGATTAATTCTTTTTCGGTAGCCAGGGGCGTTTTGCTGTTTGTTGTAAGCCCGGTACGGTTTGCCACGCGGAAAACGTGCGTATCGACGGCCATCGCCGGTTTGCCGAAGGCGACGGAGGCGATCACGTTCGCCGTCTTGCGCCCGACGCCCGGCAGTTTTTGTAATTGATCTATGTCCGACGGGATGGCGCCCCCGAATTTGTCGACGAGCATTTTTGCCATTCCGACGAGATGTTTTGATTTGCTGTTCGGGTACGAGACGCTTTTTATATACTTAAAAACTTCTTCCGGCGTTGCTTTTGACAGTTTTCCGGGCGTGGGGTATGCTTCATAAAGGGCGGGGGTGATCATGTTGATCCGTTTGTCTGTACATTGTGCCGAGAGGATGACGGCAATCAGCAACTGGAACGGGTCGTTGTAGTGCAGTTCCGTTTCCGCTACCGGACGGTTTGCTTCAAACCATCCGATAATCCCTTTATACCGTTCTTCTTTTGTCATGCGGAGGGGGGGAATTAAGAATTAAAAATTAAGAATGTGGGAGGGGTCAGTGGGCGGCTTCAAACTGGCGGAGGAAGCGTTCGTCGTTTTCGGAAAACAGGCGCAGGTCTTTTACCCTGTATTTAAGGTTTGTAATCCGTTCGATACCCATGCCGAGCGCGTAACCGGAATAGGTTTTGCCGTCTATCCCGCAGTTGTCAAGCACATTCGGGTCGACCATGCCGCATCCCAGTATTTCGACCCATCCCGTATGTTTACAGAAGGGGCATCCTTTTCCTCCGCAGATGTTACAACTGATGTCCATCTCTGCGCTTGGCTCCGTGAAGGGGAAATAGGACGGGCGGAGGCGTATCTTCGTTTCCGGTCCGAACATCTCCTTTGCGAAGAACAGCAGCACCTGTTTCAGGTCGGCAAACGAAACGTCCCGGTCAACGTACAGCGCTTCGACCTGGTGGAAGAAACAGTGCGCACGGTAGGAAATCGCTTCGTTGCGGTAAACGCGTCCGGGGCAGATAATCCTGACAGGGGGCTGCCGGCGTTCCATCACGCGGGTCTGGACCGAAGACGTGTGCGTACGAAGCAGCACATCCGCATTGCCCCGTATGAAAAACGTATCTTGCATGTCGCGTGCCGGATGATCGTCCGCAAAGTTGAGCGATGAAAACACGTGCCAGTCATCTTCGATTTCCGGCCCTTCGGCAATACTGAAGCCGAGCCGCGCGAAAATATCGCAGATTTCCTTTTTCACAATGGAAATCGGATGCCGCGTGCCGAACGGGACCGGACAGGACGTGCGTGTCAGGTCATAATCATGATCCGGGGATTTCAGGTTTTCAAAACCGTCTTTCAACTCATTTATTTTGTTTTGCGCAAGCTCTTTCAGTTCGTTCAGGCGCTTTCCCACTTCGCGCTTTTGATCAGCCGTCACGTTGCGGAAATCGTTCATAAGAGAGGCGATCACGCCTTTCCTGCTTAAATATTTTATGCGCAACGCTTCCAGCTCGTCCATGTTTCCGGCTTTCAGTTCCCGGACTTCCTTAACCAAATCCTTAATTTTGTCAATCATACCAGTATTTAATTTTTGCCCGCAAAAGTACAATTTATTTTGATAAAACGTCCTGTTTTTCCGGTAATTCTTTCATCTCGTACCTGTCCTCGCCGATGAAAACAACCGCCAGGTAACGCACGTCGCTGCGTCCCGTCGGCCGGTGCGACGAACGGTACCGTTCCAGTTGCGCGAACGCTTCGGCAAATTTGGCGTCAACGGCCTGTCCGTCGCCGTTTGTTTTCACGTATTTGAGTTCCCATATCCACTCGCAGGGGAGGATGTCCCGCGCCAGGGCCGAGCGTTCCAGCCATATACCGGCGCATCCCGTGGAAAATTCCGGCTCGCTGATGACGTTGTACAGCGAACTCTGCATCAGGCGGCTTATCAGCATGACCTTGATATACTTCTCGTCAACGTTCAGTAAATCAATCACGGTTCTGTGCGTCAGCATGGAAAAAGCAGTGACTTGCCGAACTTGCGCGGGCGAATCAGGGACCGCTTTTTGTTGTCTTCCTGTTCCAAAAGTTCGATAAAGCGCGTCTTGTCCACATAAGCATAACCTTCCGTGCGGACGGATTCAAAATTGCTGTTGCCGTAAGGCAGGCGTTTCCTGTTCGTTGATTTTATAAGCTATGTTCTTAAAAAGTTATACAAAAATAGCGAGAAAATAATAATCAAACAATTTGTCATGGTTGTGTCTTCTTTTTGTAATCGCCGGGCGATTCTCCGGTTATTTTTTTAAAAAGCCGGGTGAAATAGGAAATGTTGTCGAATCCCAGGCTGTAAGCCGTATCTTTGATTGTCATGCCGTTAATCAGGAGTCTTAGCTGGGCGGTTTCAATTTTCTTCCGGGTGATGTATTTTCCCGGCGTACAATTCATTTCTTTTTTGAAAAGCCGGATAAAATGATCTTTTGTGAGGTAACACATTTCCGCCAAATCGTCCAAATCAACCGTTTCCCCGATATTTTTATGAATGTAATGAAGCGTTTTTAATATGCGCTTTTCAACAGGTTCATTTTTGTATTCCGCCTTCATTAAAAACCTTGAAATGATCTGTTTCAGGATACCCTGTGTCTCCAGTTCGCAGGCTACCGGGCTGTTTTTCTGCCTGGCGATATTGTCGGCAAGGGTTGCGGAGTTGTCGTATGAGTGCGGGTCGTAATACCGTAATCCTCTTTCGGGGTTTATCTCTATCAGGCGTTCGATAAGCCGGATGATTAACGAATCCGCCGTTATTTCTACCGGAAAGCTTGCCAGTTCAAAAATGCTAGGATTTTTCCCCGAATCCTCATAAATATGCAGGTAATACAGTTCCAGGACGCCGTCACATTCGTATGCATGTTTGATGTATGACGGCGTGAGGTAAAGATGATTTTCTTTTAATTCATACATCCCGCCTTCGCGTATGATTTTGGCCGTACCGTGCTTGACAAAATGTATCCTTACGAAAGGGCTGCATACGTTTTTCCAGTTCCAGTCGGCATTGTGGCTGGCGTAACCTGCATTCAGTAAAATGAAATCCCGTTTTATATCTTCCTTGTTCATCATGTTAAAGTGTTTATGCGGCGACAACCGTTAGTCAGGTGCAAAATTAAGGAAAAAGTCGATAAAATGCAATTTTTGGTCGATAACGAATAACAGGCGGACGGTTTTTTACGGCTACTTTTGTACGTTCAAATTTTGATAAAATGGAATACAGGGAAATCGGAAAAACGGGAATGAAGGTGTCCCGCATCAGTTTCGGGGCTTCTTCTTTGGGCGGGGTGTTTCATCCGCTGAAGGAAGAAACGGGAATAGACGCCGTTTATGCAGCTGTCGATAATGGGATTAATTTCATCGACGTTTCGCCTTATTACGGGCATCTGAAGGCCGAAACGGTACTCGGGAAAGCATTGAAAAATATGGACAGGAACAGGTATTACCTTTCGACAAAAATCGGGCGCTACGGTAAGGACGGCGTGAATCACTGGGATTATTCCGCAAGGAAAGCGAAAGAAAGCGTATGCGAAAGCCTCGAACGGTTAAACGTGGATTATATTGATTTGATCAATATCCATGATATTGAATTTTCCGACCTCGAACAGGTATGTAACGAGACGCTTCCCGCACTCGCGGAACTCAAGGATGCCGGAATGGTAAGGCATACAGGCATAACGAACCTTAATTTGAGGCATTTCAGGTACGTTATCGACCATGTGCCGGCAGGTACTGTCGAAAGTGTGCTTTCGTTCTGTCATTACACATTGAATGACGACGCGCTGGCAGATTACCTTGATTACTTCGAATCAAAAGGCGTCGGGGTAATCAATGCTTCGCCTTATTCGATGGGACTTCTTACGGAACGTGGCGTCCCGGACTGGCATCCTGCGCCTGCGGCGCTGAAACGTTTGTCGGCAAAAGCCGTTGAATACTGTAAATCGAAAGGTGTCGCCATTGAACAACTGGCGGTTTCTTTTTCCGTCAATAATCCGCGTATCGCCACGACACTGTTCAGCACGACAAACCCTGAAAATGTAATGAAAACAATCCGGTATGCCAATACGCCGCCGGATATGGATTTGCTGGATGATGTACGGAAAATCTTTGAGCCGGGATTCCGGGATACGTGGGTAAACAGTTAAACAGATATGAAAACGGTAAGAATCATAGCGCCGGGGCGCGTGGAAACAGTTGAAACGGGGAAGCCGGAATTGAAACCCGGTCATGTACTGCTGAAAATAGGATATGCAGGATTTTGCGGTTCCGACCTGAATACATTCAGGGGCATGAATCCGCTTGTGAAATTCCCGATCGTTCCCGGGCATGAGATAGGCGCGGTCATTGAAGCGGTTGCAGATGATGTGCCGGATTGTTTGGCGACAGGCATTGCGGTAACCGTGAACCCGTATACGAGTTGCGGTAAATGTCCGGCATGTAGGAACAGGCGTCCGAATGCGTGTGAATTTAACCGGACGCTGGGCGTACAGCGCGACGGCGCCATGTCGGAATATTTGCTTGTCCCATGGGAAAAAGTGATTGCCGGCGAAGCCGTTTCCGTCCGTGATTTTGCATTGGTGGAACCTTTGAGCGTCGGCTTTCATGCCGTAGACCGGGCGGGAGTGACCGATGTGGATACGGTGACGGTGCTCGGTTGCGGTATGATAGGCGTGGGCGCCGTCGTCCGGGCAGCCATTCGCGGTGCAAAAGTGATAGCGGTGGATGTCGATGATGAAAAGCTGGCGCTGGCCGTGCTTCTTGGCGCACGATATACGGTTAATACACGGAAAGAAGATCTCCGCAAACGTATCCGGGAAATAACAGGCGGGCGTGGCGCGGATGTTGTTATTGAGGCTGTGGGACGCCCCGAAACGTATTTGGCGGCTGTCGAGGAAGTCGCTTTTACCGGTCGCGTCGTGTACATAGGATATGCTAAGGAAAAAATCCCGTTTGATACACAATATTTCGTAAAGAAAGAGCTGAACATATCAGGCTCGCGCAATGCAATGCCGCAGGATTTCATGGCTGTTATGGAATATATGAAACGGGGGATTTGCCCCGTTGACAGGCTGATTACTGCAATATACGGGCCGGAAGAGGCACAAACCGCACTGGAAAAGTGGGCTGCGAATCCGGGTGATGTTTTTAGGATTTTAATACGCTTTTGATTATGATATTCCCGATAATTGACGCACATGCACACCTTTGGCTCCGGCAGGATACGGAAGTGGAAGGAAAAAAAATAGAAACGCTGGAGAACGGCAAGTCCTTTTTCATGGGAGAGATACGCCAGATGCTCCCGCCTTTTATGGTTGACGGACGGAACACGGCCGGGATTTTCCTTTCAAATATGGATTACGCCCAGGTTTCGGCCGCAGTTATTACACAGGAATATATCGACGGGTTGCAAAACGATTATCTGATGGAAGTCCAGGAAAAATATCCCGGACGTTTCCTTTGCTGTGGAATGGCCGACGTCCGCAAGCCGGGTTACTTCGGCCATGCGGAACAGTTGATGGCGCGGGGTTTCCGGGCGCTGAAAATACCGGCCAACAGACTGGTTACGGATAAGGGGAAGATTCCGCTTACCGGCGGGGAAATGATGCGGATGTTCAAACGGATGGAGCGTAACGGCGTCATCCTGTCGATAGATTTGTGTGATGGGGCGGAACAGGTTCCCGAAATGAAGGAGATTATCGCGGAATGTCCGGCGCTGAAAATCGCGATAGGACATTTTGGTATGGTTACGCGCAAAGACTGGCAGGAACAGGTGAAACTTGCCCGCAACGAAAATGTGATGATCGAATCGGGCGGTATAACCTGGCTTTTCAATGATGAATTTTATCCTTTCACGGGAGCGGTGTGGGCGATTAAGGAGGCAATAGAACTTGCCGGTGTGGAAAAACTGATGTGGGGCTCGGACTATCCGCGGACGATCACGGCGATAACATACCGTATGTCGTA
The DNA here is from genome assembly GCA_031269635.1 of Tannerella sp. Taxonomy (GTDB): domain Bacteria; phylum Bacteroidota; class Bacteroidia; order Bacteroidales; family Tannerellaceae; genus Tannerella. The sequence goes on from JAISYY010000253.1 coordinate 18,848, forward strand.
CGATTTCATTGTAAAGTCCAACCTCCTTGGCGACAGGGAAAAAGCGCTGTTCCTGGGTAAGAACGCGGAGGCTTTTTATGGTTTCGGAAATTTGTTGAGACTTCCGTACATTAAGAATATGTCGGAATAGTTTTCCATTTATAAAATCAATTTAAAAAAAATATAAGATGAACAGGACTGATAAAAAAACAGGGTATCCCCGGAAGAATTTCGCCACACCTGTAAAGCGTTATTGCCAGACGCTGGATTTAAAGGATGATCCGGATCTGATACGGGAATATGTAAAGCGACATGGCAAGGCCGACCAGTGGCCGGAAATACGGGAAGGCATCCGTTCCGTCGGAATACTTGAAATGGAGATATACATTTTAGGAACAAGGCTTTTTATGATCGTGGAAACGCCTTTGGATTTCGAATGGGACGAAGCGTTCGCACGACTTGCGGAATTGCCGCGTCAAAGCGAATGGGAGGAATACATGTCCATATTCCAGCAATCCGACCCGAAAGCCACTTCTTCCGAGAAATGGAAGTTGATGGACCGGATTTTTTATTTATATGAATGAAGGATTTAAACATTATAGCGTGAATTTTTTAATATTAAAAATGTCGTATGAAAAAAACGTTGGAATTTTTGTTGGTTATGGCCATGTTTGTATCATGTAAGAATACAGGTAAAACGTCCATTAATATTGATTCCGTCGCATCGCCGAAGGGGACGGAAGTGTTTCAGCCCGACTGGGAAAATATAGCGGGAAATTACAAGTTTCCGGAATGGTTTAGCGACGCCAAGTTCGGCATATTTATACATTGGGGCGTTTATGCGGTTCCGGCTTTCGTCAACGAGTGGTATCCGCGGAATATGTATCAAAAAGACAGCCCGGAATATAAACACCACATTGCAAAATGGGGCACCCATACGGAATTTGGCTACAAAGATTTTATTCCCATGTTCAAGGCCGAAAAGTTCGACGCCGATGAATGGGCGGAACTGTTTGAGGAAGCCGGAGCGCGGTATGTTGTTCCCGTAGCGGAACACCACGACGGGTTCTCGATGTACGACAGCGAATTGAACAAATGGAACGCCGTAAAAATGGGGCCGGGAAAAGACATTACCGCTTTACTGAAAAATGCCGTTGAAAAGAGGGGTATGGTATTCGGCCTGTCGACTCACAGGGCGGAAAACGCATGGTTTTACAACGGAGGCATGGCTTTTCCTTCCGATGTGCAGGATACGACCATCTCGCTGTATGGCCGCCGTTATAACAAGGAAGCCTATACGGAGGATTTTGCACGCGAGTGGCTTGCGCATACGTATGAACTGATAAACCGGTATGAGCCGAAACTTATCTGGTTTGACTGGACGGTAAATCATCCGGTACTGATGCCTTACTTCAACCGGTTTATGGCTTATTACTACAACAATGCGCTTGATTGGGGCGAAAGTGTGGTCGTCAATACAAAACAGGGTTATCCGACGAACATACAGGTATGGGACGTCGAACGCGGGAAATCCGGTAAAATGATGCGGTTCCCCTGGCAAACGGACACTTCCGCCGGCAAAAAGTCCTGGTCGTTTGTTGAAGGCGAAGAAAACAAAACACCGGAACAAATCGTCCACGATTTGATTGATATAGTCAGTAAAAACGGGAACTTGCTTTTGAATATCGGCCCCCGCGCCGACGGCACAATCACGGACGAACAAAAAGACATTTTACGTTCTATCGGAAAATGGTTGAAAGTGAATGGCGATGCGATTTACGGCACCCGTTGCTGGAAAAAATCCGGCGAAGGTGACGCCGAACCGACCAAAGGCTCTTTTACCGATAATCGGGCAACCGCCTATACGGCGCGTGATATTCGCTTTACAGTAAAAGGAAATGATTTGTATGTCATTGTCCTGAACTGGGACGACGCCGGCGTATTCGTAAAATCACTGGATAAAGCGGCCGTTTCCGGTACAAAAATAATAAACGTAAGCCTGCTGGGTTCCGGCGAAGAAATAAAGTGGAAGCAGACAGACGAAGGTTTGATACTTTCCTTCCCCAAAAACCGGCCTTGCGAATACGCCTATTCCTTTAAAATATCATTTGACGGGAAAGTAGGCGAACATCTTGAATCGGAAGCCGTAGACGAGGTGATGAAACATGGCGGTTAACGATAAATCAATTAAGAATTATTCGGTTCTTCACTCCACCGTGATGCCGATAGAAAGCGTGTTGCCCTCGTTGTCGACCACGGTCACGCTGTGTTTGCCGCGCGACGGGCGGAAGGTGTATTTGTGGAAATCACGGGTTGAACCCAGGTAGTCGGAATCCAGGTGCCAGTAAACCGTTGCATCGGCGTTGCCGTGCGCCAGGTCGAACGTGATCTCGCCGTCGCTGCCGTCCAACTGTTTCGGAAGATATACGCGTGTATTCCCGGCCGGATAGATAAAAGCCATCGGCGAATGGGGATCTTCGCCACAGCCTTTCATGAACGGCGGTAGCGTCGTGTATTCGGGATGATGTTGCTTGTAGTACCATTCCCATACGGGAGGCAGGACAAAGCGGTTTTCCGAAATCATCTGCTGTCCGGGGGGCAGGCAGTTTTCGTAAACACGGTAACGGCCGTCGGCGCTAACGTTCACGTGGATATGATACGGACAGGTCTCCGTACGCAAGCCGTTCGGGAGAATCAGCGCCGTGCCGGCTTCGTCGCAAAAACGGCTTTTGAGGCATCCCGACAGGCGGCAAACCGGCGCTTCGACATATTCGCCTTCCGGACAGGCGAACCAGGGCGCCTGCGGCAATAGGTTGAAAATATCAAACATGACAGGCCCCGCCGTACGTGCGCCGACAAGTTCCGGTTTACCTTCCCCGTTTGCATTGCCTACCCACACGCCGACGACATACCGGCTCGTCACGCCCACAGCCCATGCATCGCGAAAGCCGTAACTCGTCCCCGTTTTCCAAGCTATCTTCTGCATCGACGGGACGAAGCGCCAGTCTATTTCTTCCGGGCGGTTGACTTCCTTTATTGCGTCGAAAACCTGCCACACGGCGCCGGGGGAAAACACGCCGGGCAATGCCGCCGGACTGTCAACCGGAACGACGCTCCCTTCCGTCCGCGCCATATTCTGCAGTGAACGTGCCATGCCGGAATACGCAAACGAGACGTCCCAGAGCGTGGCCTCCGCTCCCCCCAGTATGAGCGACAGCCCATAGTGGGACGGCGGTTGCGTCAGCGTCGAAATGCCGGCCTTTTTCAGGAAATCATAAAACTTCGGAACACCATATTCACGCAACAGGTACACGGACGGGACATTCAGCGAACGCGCAATCACGCCGGAGGCCGGGACGGCGCCTTCATATTGCATGTTAAAGTTCTGGGGCGTAAAACCGTTTATGTTAAGCGGAATGTCCGGCAACAGGGTGTTCGGCAGGATTTGTCCCTCCTGCAAGGCGGCGTAATAAAGCAGCGGCTTCAGGATGCTTCCCGTACTGCGGGGAGCGCGTATGACGTCCACCTGGTTGGACGATTCGCGGCCGTCAAAGTCCACATTCCCGCAATAGGCAAGGACTTCGTTCCGGTGGACGTCTATCACCATCGCCGCCGCATTGCGTATATCGCTGCGTACGAAAGAGGCGTGCCGGCGGTCGAGTATGGCTTCCACCTGCTCCTGAAGATTTTTATCAACCGACGAGACGGTTCGCCTGCCCCCGTCGCGTTTATAAAAGTACGAAACAAGATGCGGCGCCGTCTGCGGCAGGGGCAATGGCGCCGGCGGAAGCGTCTCGCTCACGGCAAGGTCATAATCAATGTCGCTCATCGCTCCGCTGTCATGGAGGTGTTTCAGCAAGCGGTTCCGTTTCCGGATCAGTCCGTGGCGATTCTTTGCCGGATGCATCATCGACGGAGCGTTCGGAAGAACAGCCAGCGTCGCCGCTTCCGCCCACGACAGATCCGCCGGTGAATGACCGAAATAACGCCATGCCGCCGCGTCAAGCCCCACAACATTTCCCCCGAAGGAGGCATGGGAAGCGTACATCGCAAGTATCTCCGGTTTTGAATAGCGACATTCGATGCGTGTAGCAAGGATCGCCTCAATCACTTTTTCCCCTATCGTACGCTTCTCGCCGCGGGACAAACGTACGGTCTGCATGGTGAGCGTACTACCGCCGCTAACGACGCGACGCGCCTTCAGGTTCTGCTTCAAGGCCCTGAGTATGGCAAGCGGATTGACGCCAAAGTGATACCGGAAATAACGGTCTTCAAACGCGACAATACAACGCCCGAACTTGTCGGGAACCGTATCGCAGGGCGGGAAACGCCATTGTCCGTCATCCGCGATACGTGCTCCCAGTAATTCCCCGTGACGGTCCGTCACAACCGTCGCATACGGTGCATCAAAGAGCTTTCGCGGCAGGCAAAACAGATAGCCCGTAAGCAGAAGAGCCATCGCAAGGCGGACAGCTCTTTTGCGTCGCTGTTTATTTCCTAAAGAAGCGCCGCCGGTTTTCGGCCGGTTCAATACACAAGCGTTGTACAGCGCTGCACATCGCCTGTGTACAACGTTGTACATCGCCTGTGTATAACGCTGTACATCGCCCGTGTACAACGCTGCACATCGCCTGTGTACAACGCTGCACATCGCCTGTATATAACGCTGCACATCGCCTGTGTATAACGCTGTACACCGCCCGTGTACAACGCTGTACATCGCCTATATATAACGCTGTATATCGCCTGTATACAAACTGCCGTTATATCCCGCTTGTTTCGCATGACTTTACCTGTAAACCCTCACCCGCCGCGCCGTCGTGCGGGCATGCGCCGACGTATCGTACATCGCTTCGCACAGTATGGCCGGAAGGACAAACTCGCCCGTCCAGGAAGCCTGCAGGCGGACTTTTATTTCCTTCGATCGTCCTGCCGGAAGGTCGAAATAAGTAAGTATGCAGTCATCGCGTATATCCTGATAGGTGAACGCGGTGGAAGAATCGCCTTCGGGGGAGGAATCGCCTGCCGCGACCATTCGTTCGTTGTATACCTCCCAGCCGGAAGGGATGATGTGCGTCAGGGCGACATCGGAGTAATCATCCCGCCCGCTGACATTCGAAACTTTTATCACGGCATAAAAATCCGTACCCTGCATCAGATTCGTCACATCGACCGGCACGCCGTTCATGTCCGTATGCGAAACATCCAGCTTTATGTTTTCGGATACGGCGGGAAGGTTGTCGACGACCGGACGGCTTTTCGTCGACAGGCTGACGTGGAGCGCTCCTTCGTTGCCGTTTTCTATCTTCACCTTCCCGGCGGACGGGCTCGCGGGTAACTGTTCCTGGTATACGGCTTTCTTCGTATTCACTTTCTCCCGCTTCTTACCGTTCAACGACCATTCAAAGTCAAATTTGCCCGACATCTTCGCGGCAAACTGCCCCATGGCAACCATCGCATAAGCCGTACTCTGGGTCGAGAAACAACTTTCGCCGGACAGGTTCCCGGAAACTTTCCGCGCCTGCCGGAACGCTTCTTCATGCCTGTCCATCAAAACCAACGTTTCGAGAACCATCGCCTCGTCGCGCGACGACGAGCCGTAAGTCGGGTTATTGGACGGATAGGGAGCAACCGTCGTAGAGGCATTGAAGGCAAGCTCGTTGGCGGCATCCTGTTTGCCGCATATCGCATAAGCCGCCGCCAGCCGCCAGCGCGACTGCAACGACAGGTCTTTCGCTTCCCGGAGGCGGTTCATGGCGCCCATTTCCGGCGCACCGGCCAGCGCAAGCGTGTACAGGCGATATGCCTGCAGAAAGTCCGGCTGGCCGTATGAATAACGTTTGCCGGCCGAATCGTCCCGGCGCCAGTTCCGGGCGACGTTCCGCTGGTAACTTATCCATTTGTTTATAACGCCGCCGTTAACATTATAACCGCGTTCTCCGGCAAGGACAAGGAAACTGCCGGCATACGACGAAATCCAGTCGTTCGTATACCCCTCGCCCGACCAGTAAGCGAAACCGCCGTTTGCCAGTTGCCGCCGGTAAAGGTTCCCGATGGCTTCCGTTATATTCTTTTTCGTCTGCTCCGTTTCCTTTTCATCCAAATCCTTCAATTCGGAAAGATAGAGTAGCGGTAGCGCACGCGAAGTCAACTGTTCCGTACAGTAATGATGATAGTCATACAGATAATCAAAACGGCGGCTGATATCCACCGGCGGTATGCGCGCCATTTCCACCTTCACCCAGTTGCCTTCGTACGCGGCGTCGAGGCTGTAATCCAGTTCCACCGACCGGCCTTTTTCGAGCAACACGCTCTTGTAAGTAAGGGCAGGCGGATTCGGATTGCGGATATTTATTTCCATCGTTTCCGTTGACGTATGCCCGCCGCCTGTTGCCGTGACGGTAACCGTCTC
>JAISYY010000279.1 GCA_031269635.1 Tannerella sp.
TTTTTTTTGTATTACGCTCAAGTTGCACTATCTTTGCGGAGAGATATTGTGAAATGAAGATATGCGTACATATAATAATAATTCTCGTTTTGAGCCTGTTAAATATTCAGGCTCAGAAAAGATTCACTGTCGTGATTGATCCCGGACACGGGGGTAAAGACCCCGGATGTGTGGGCGCTATATCGAAAGAAAAAGCAATTAATCTTGCCGTTGCCCTGAAATTCGGCTCTTTGATAGAACACAATCACAGCGATGTACAGATTATCTATACCCGTAAAACGGATGTTTTCATCCCGTTAGACGAACGGGCCAATATTGCGAACAAATATAAAGCGGATTTATTTATTTCCATACATGCGAACTCCGTGAGAAGAGGAAACGCTTCGGGGACTGAAACGTACACGCTCGGTCTGGCAAACTCGGACGAGAATCTGGATGTAGCTATGCGTGAAAACTCCGTAATATTAATGGAAGATGATTATTTCCGGAAATACGAAGGATTCGATCCTACATCGACGGAATCGTATATCATATTTGAATTTATTCAAAATAAGCACATGGAACAGAGCATTTCTTTAGCTTCCGAGATACAACAGTCATTCGTGCAAGCGAGACGTTCAAACCGGGGCGTCCGGCAGGCCGGACTGCTCGTCCTGCGCAAAACAAGCATGCCGGGGGTGTTGGTTGAGTTGGGTTTTATATCAAACCGCACCGAAGAGCGCTTCATGGCTTCCGTCGAAGGACAGAATATACTGGCTCAGGCGATATACAAGGCTTTTGATACCTATAAAAATGATTACGACCGAAAACTGGGTGATATTAAAGAGAAGCAGGTCATAACAGTTCCTCCGCCCGCAGACAACGGGAACACGAGAACAGTGACTGATCATACGGGCGACATCTTATATGCGGTGCAAATTCTGACGTCCGACAGGAAACTGTCCGTCAACGACAGGCGTTTCAAAGGGTATGACGATGTCTCTTTTTATATTGACAAAGGTGTTTACAAATATATCTATGGTGCGACTTCCGATTACAAGAAAATCCTCAACACGCATAAAAAAGCGGCTAAGGACTTCAAGGGAGCCTTCATCATAAAAATGAAAGAAGGAAAAAGAGTTTATAATTAAAAACAGTTTATTATGAAAAGATTTTCAAAAGAAGCAGCAATAGGCGTTGTAACTATAATAAGTTTGGTGTTATTATACTTGGGCATTAACTACCTGAAAGGTGTTAATCTTTTCAAGCCGACAAACTATTACTATGTATCCTGCACCAATGTGCGTGATATTACCATTTCAAGTCCGATATTCGTGGAAGGGTTCAAAGTCGGACTGGTACGAAATATTGAATACGATTATTCTTCCGTTAATAAAATAACGCTGGAAATAAGCCTCGACAAAGGCATGAAAATAAATAAAGGCAGCTATGTGTCCATCGAATCGACTTTGTTGAGCGGCGCGGCGCTTCACATACAACTCAACAAGTTCGTCAGCGAATATTATAAACCGGGCGATACGATCGAAGGACGCCTGAAAACCGGAATGATGTCGTCGGTAGAAGAAAGTATATTACCCCAGATCGTCGATTTAATACCCAAAATAGATTCGATACTTGTGGGATTACAGACTCTTGTCAATAATCCGGCGCTATCGCAATCGCTGAATAATCTTGAAAGTACAACAAAGCAGCTTGAGACGTCATCGAAGCAGTTGAACACGCTGCTGAAAAATGACGTGCCGGAAATAGCTTCCAATCTCAAAACGACATCTTTAAACCTGTCAACGTTCAGCAGCGACCTCAACAAACTGAATTTAGATCAAAGCATCAACAGTCTTAATTCCACATTAGGCAATATCAATACGCTGACGCTTAAACTAAATTCCAGTAATAATTCACTGGGCCTGTTACTAAACGATACACTGCTGTACAGAAATCTCAACTACACGCTGGATAATGCATCCGGTTTATTGCTGGATATCAAGCAGAATCCAAAACGATATGTCAGGCTGTCTCTGTTTTAACAAGTTTACTCCTTATACAAAAAAATTTCTTTCCGGCAATAGTTTTCCAATATTTAGACTGCTTCTAAATAACAAAAAAAAATTGCCGTACCTGCAAAAATCGTAAGCCTTTGATTATGGTATAATTTACAATACAAAATATGCTTTTTAACCAATTTTCCGTCATTATAATCAGTATCCCTAAATTGCTCATTCATAAAAGAAATCCCTAATCAGGAAAACTAAAAAAAACATGAAAATCAATTTATTACACATAAACGACTGAAATAAAAAGGGATATTTAAAACATGAAATTTCCAAATGAAAATGCAGTTTTTTATTCTAAATAAATTTCCAATCTTTGCAAAATCAAAAGAACATAAAGAATGAAATTTGATATCATTATATACAAAAATGCGTATGCAGAAAGATGCTAAATTAATGTGGGAAGACTGCTTGACAGTCATAAAGGATATTGTTCCTCAAGCTGCTTTTGAAGCATGGTTCAAACCTGTTATTCCGTTATCTTATGAAGGGAACAAGTTCACTATTCAGGTACCGAGCCAGTTTTTTTATGAGTTTCTGGAAGATAAGTATGTGAATATACTGAAGATGACGCTAAATCGTGTATTTGGCGAAGGCACTATGCTCAAATACCGTGTTATGGTGAGTGGACAGACGAACGTTCACAACGGAAATACCGTAACCTATCCCGGCGAAGAATCAAGTACAATGCCTTCACATACGCCGAACAGGGTTGATGCAACAAAAGCCCCCGTACCGTTTAAAGTGGCATCACAGGATCTCTATTCGGGATTAAACCCGCGATATAATTTCGACAACTTTTTTGAAGGCGAAAGCAATAGGCTTGTACGCGCCGTTTCCGAAAAAATAGCGCAGGATCCCGGTAAAACGGCTTTTAATCCCCTGTTCATATACGGGCCTTCCGGCGTCGGGAAAACGCATATCTGCCATGCCATCGGCGTAAACATATTGAAACTGTATCCGGCAAAAAGGGTATTATACGTGTCGGCAAACTTATTTCGCCTGCAATACACGGATGCCGTGCGCAAAAATGTGACAAACGACTTCCTTAACTTCTATCAAAGTATAGACGTGCTTATACTGGACGACATATATGAACTGATCGGATTGACAAAAACACAGGAAATATTTTTCCAGATATTCAACAACCTGCACCAGTTAAGGAAGCAGCTTGTCCTCACATGCGACCGTGCGCCCGTCGACCTGCAAGGCATGGAAGAAAGACTTATCTCCCGCCTGAAATGGGGCATGACGGCTCCGATAGAACGCCCGGATCCCGTATTGCGTAAGAAAATACTCCGTAACAAAATCAACCACGAAGGATTGGAAATATCGGATGATGTTTTTGAATTTATTGCGGAAAATGTTACCGAAAACGTACGTGACCTCGAAGGCGTACTGGTATCCCTGATGGCAAACGCTGTGATAGCGAACAGGGAAATAGACATTGCACTGGCCAAACAGGTGATAAGCCAAACCGTCCGCCTGGAGAAAAAACAACTCACGATAAAGAAGATACAGGAAATCGTCTGCCGCTATTTCAACCTGGATGAAGCGCTTATACAGACAAAATCGCGGAAACGCGAGATCGTCCAGGCGCGTCAGATAACCATGTTTCTTGCAAAGAAATATACCGAATCATCTTTTGCCCACATCGGCAA
>JAISYY010000374.1 GCA_031269635.1 Tannerella sp.
TGGAAGGCAATATCATCGAACACATCCGCAAGTATCATTCTTATTTCTCTCACGTCCACACCGGGGGAAATCCCGGACGTGCGGAAATCGATGAGACGCAGGAACTGTACTATCCTGCCATCATGCGCACCCTCGTCGAAGCCGGATATAAAGGTTTTGTGGGACAGGAATTTGTCCCGAAGCAGCCGGATAAGATCGCATCGCTGGAGAAATGTATTCGTATCTGCGATGTATAGGCGGAGGGCGCATGAATGTTAACTGAGATATTTCCGTGAAATTTTTTCTTAGAATATTTCACGGAAATATTGCATCTAATCAGGTATATTTGTTAGCCAATCAACAACAGGGGGATTATTTTGAAGGAAAGATGATGGATGAGACGAAAGATAAACACGATGTGAAAAAGATTATTGAGGAGTATAATCTTTTTTTTAATACATGGGGAGATTCGGATAATTGGAGCCAGAGTCAGTTTAAGACCCTGGAAGATATGCTGTTTGAAGCGACAAAAACACAGATTAATGCAAATACGTTGCGGCGTTTTTTTCAGCAGAAGACGGGTAATCCTCAATTGGCCACTAAAGAAGCGTTGTGTAAGTTTCTAGGTTATTCCGGTTATACGGATTTTGTTCTGAAAATGACAAAACCGGAAAAGAAAACGAAAATGCCGGAATGGCAAGTATCCGTCCCGGAAAAAATTCCGAATGTCGCCGGAAAAGAATTTGCCGAAAAAAGAACAGCCGGCGAAAGGGAGACAGACGAAAGAACGGCCGGCGGGAAGCCGGATGTGCCGGGCGGGAAAGTAACAAAGAAAGTTATAAACAGGGTGCAGAAACATATTTACATCATCACGCTTCTGGTTACAATCATTTTTTTTTATTTCCTTTATGACTTTATTTTAAAAGAACGGTATAATAAATATCGGATTTCCAAAATAGAATTTTCAGCGTCGAAAACGAAGGGAACAGTTCCCCTGACAGTCTCATTCTCGTACCATATTCCGTCGGATCTGTTTGATGATATATCAATCGTATATGAAGAGGCAAACGGCGATGCGACTGAAAAAAAACTCAACAGGGATGTAAACAGGATTAACGCCACATATATATATGAAGGCGAAGCGTACTGTTACCTGAAATATAAGGGCGAAACAATCCGTACGGTACCTGTTGTTGCTTTGCGGTCCGGATGGTCGGTATACGTGAGGGAGGAACGGAAAAAATTTTTCCGGACGCTCCCGATCAGCGATGCCTATACGTCCGGTAATTACGTCAGTCTTCCGATGGAAAAAGTTCCTGAAGAGGCACGCGCCAGTCATTTATTCGTAAGTTATGTGTTTTATAGCGAAAATCTGGTGGACGGGGATAATTTCCTGTTTGAAGCCCGCATGCGTAATTCGGAAAAGGAATACGCGATCCCGCTGTCCGATATGATCATGTACATAAGTTCGGATACGCATACACACGGATTTGCCATGAATGAGAACGGGTATGCCTATATTAAATTTATCAGCGGGGAGAAAAGTATCAAGGGTGACGAGTATAACCTGAGTCGTTTCAATTTCGATTCTTCGGAATGGCATGTGATGAGTATCAAAGTAGAGAATAAAAATACGACCTTTTATATAGATGAGGAAGAAGTGTTAAATATGTCGTACAACGAATCTTTAGGTATGGCCAATGAATTGATTTTGCGTTTTAAAGGTTGTGGAGCTGTCGACTATGTGAAAGTTTCAAAGCTTACCGGCGAGGTTGTTTATCAGGAAAATTTTGATAGTTCTGTGAATTAATAATCAACCGTTTATTTTTTTTGATAAAGTTTTGTTTCTATTTTGATGCTGTTTTATATTCCTTTTGTTTCCGCGAATTTGAAAGCCCCCGATTATTTTTGCAAAAAAAATAAGTTTCAGGGACATGAAAAATTCATTATTATATGTGTGGTGCACTTTGCACCTTCTGTTAAATACGGGAACGGCCGTTTCTTCGGACAGTCTTCGCGAACAGCCTTTCCGTGAGCAACCGGTCGAAACGGTTAAAAGGATTGCCGATAAACTTATCAGGGAAACGCCGTTTGCTTACCGGCTTATACTTCCAAAGGCGAAACCGCTGTTCAACGATTTGATGTTTGTTGATTTCGGGCGGACGTTCGGTACCGGTAAACGCGCGGTAGCGTATGCGTATACACAGTTGACTTTTCATCGGGATACGCTTTTTCCCGTGTACATCGAACATAATGACGGATGTAAGGTCTGGTGCAACGGCCGGCCGGTTTATGAAAAGGGAGGAAAGAGAAATATAGATATAACTCGCGGAGAACGTAACATGGAAATGTCGTCCATGTTCGTGTTACCTTTGAAAAAAGGGGATAATGATATTTTAATTAAATCGGAATTGCAGGGCGATGAATGGTGCGTTTTTTTGCAACCTCCGGGTGAAAAAGGTGCGGTGTTGAAAGTTGCGCGCGAGTACCCGGCGATCGGATTGCGGAATGTTAAGTATGTCGACGCGAAAGTGGCGGATCTGACGCCCTGGCTTGTTACAGGCCCGTTTGCGCCGGGTATAGACACTGTCAGGGAACCGGAGACGGAATTTCGTTTCGGCCGCATGTATCAGGGCCTGGAAAGGCCTGTGACCTGGACTGTTCCCCGGATCGAAGTACTGGGAGACGTTATCGGCGCGGTAGAGTGGGGCGCTACCTATCAATGGAATTACCATAATGGAGGAGTTGCCTGGGCAATGCAACTGTTGGGCGAATTGACGGAAGAAGAAAAATATACGCAATGGGGAAATAATTTCTGCGATTATCAAATGGAAGGGATACCGTTTGTCGATTATCAGGTAAATGAACTCAGGGCTTATCATTCGGCCAATTCACCGGTGACAGGCTCAACATTATTAGATTTCACGTTAGCCCCTTCGTTACCGCTTGTTTACAGGCTGCGTAAGGAGAGCAACTTTAAAAACAGGGATATCTATGAAAAATATATCGGCGGGATGATGGAATATGCCATGCATGGCCAGATACGGACGGAAGGGATGCGCAATTATACGCGGAATACCCCGGAAGAATTTACCGTATGGACGGATGATATGTTTATGGGTATACCGTTCCTGATGCAGGCGGCGCAGTATACCGCTTCGGAGGAGTTGCGGAAGGCGTTTTATGACGATGCGGCGCAACAGGTTTTAGATTTCGGCAAACATGTGTGGAATGACGATGCGCAGCTTTACATGCACGCCGGTTATACTTCGCGTCCGGAAGTGAAACTGCCTCACTGGTCGCGCGCCAACGGTTGGGCTATCTGGGCCATGTCGGATGTATTAATGGCTTTGCCTCGCAGTCATCCTGGTTATAAGAACGTTCTCAGGCAATATCGCAGGTTTGTCAATTCGCTTGTGCGGTATCAGGATCAGGAAGGATTCTGGCATAATGTGATTGACTGTGTCGATTCTCCTGCCGAAGTGTCCGGAACAGCCATATTTACAATGGCTATGGCGCGTGGTATACGTTACGGTTGGCTCGAACGTAAGAAATTTATGCCGGTCGTCATGAAGGGCTGGCATGCGATCGCTTCGGAGATTGAAGACGACGGTACGGTACATAAAATATGTGTCGGCACGATGTGTTCCGAAGACATCGATCATTATATGAACCGTCCGTTTTACGATAATGACACACACGGATCGTTTGCTGTAATCTTTGCAGGAATAGAAATGCAGCAAATATTTGATAAATTTTAAATTTTAAGCGCCCCTTAATTAATAAATATATAACACAGCATTCCGAGATGAAGAATATGCAATATAAAATACCCGGAACATGTTCTGGAAACTTGGGAACATATCCGGGAAAGTCTGTCGGACTTTCATATACTGTTATATCTTGTTTATTTCGCATCACTGAAATGAATGCTCAATTCTGATAAGTATGAAAAAGTTATTGACGATCTGTTTATTTTTTAGCTGGTACCTGGCGACCTCATTGCCGGCGCAGATGAAAGCGCCGGCCGACTGGGTCGGCTATGAAAAAGTGTTGGGAGTGAAAAACGGTTTACATTCGTATCCGTACGATGTGACCCTTACCGGTTCGTACGCCCCGGCCAATGTATTCTGGCCCGGCGATGCAATACGGTTTACGTTTCAGTTGAAAAACAATACGTCCGGCGCAATTGATACGGAAGGGAAAATACATGTGATACGCTATGGCGTACGGGGTATACCGAACGATATATGGTTGCCGGAAATGGTCGGGCTGGATTATGAGAAAATAATCCCATGCCATATTAAAATGGCGCCTGACGGGTATGCCGACGTCCCGGTTGAGATAGATGACATCACGAAATACGGCGGATATGCGGTAGTCTTTGATCTTGGCGAGAACGGGCGGCGTCTGGGCACAAGTTTTGTGTACAGTATGAAACCATCGCCTGTGAAGATGCAATATCCTAAGCAGTCACTCGATGATTTGGGCGTGGAATTTCTTAGCCGTACAGGCGTGCAGTCCATTCGTAAAGGTATGCCCTACGTTTCAACGACAAGCCCCGATTATCAGGTCTTCATGCAGGATTTTACGCGCGAAATGAAGAAATATGCGGATCATAATATAACCGTCATGCTGATGTTCGGCGAAGGGAGATCCGCGTCTTCCATGCCGCTGGGAACGCCCCGTCCTCATTTGGACGGGCAGGGCGTATTTCTTCGCACGAAGCAGGATTTTGTATGGCTTCCCGACCGGGACGACGATTTCAAGGCGTTTGTGAAAGAGTTGTGTTTTCGTTTCGGCTGGCCTGAAGGCCCTGTGACGGCGGTCTGCCTGTGGAACGAACCATGGGAAGGAACGTCCATATCGGGCTGGCAGTCCGATATGATTCGCTACCGGGAGATTTATATGAAAATGGCGGAAGCCGTCATGGAAGCGCGTAAGGAGAATAAGGATGTACTGATCGGGGGAGCCGATTCCAACTCCAATGCCTGGGATAAGTTTTTTTCGGACGGCACGATGGATATGCTTCCCTACTTCGATTTCCTGTCCATTCATTATCAGGGAATGGAGTCGCCGGTATTATATCCGGAATGGAATCGCCGTGAAGATCATAAAGGCCGGGTACTGATATGGGATACGGAGAGCTGGGTGGGAAATACCGACGACCGTATTGGCCTGGTGGTTGCCGCCAACCGTTCGGCGGGCTATGACCGTTCCATGGGTATTTTCGGCGGATATATGTATTCCGGCGACCCGCACCGTTCGCAAAGCGAAATAACCGTTATGACTGCAAACGGGCCGGAAACGATGCCCCGGCGACATAGTGCGTGGTCTCCTGCCGCCGCCATGGGAGCTACACAGAATCTGATAGGGGAACGGGAATTTAATGAGATACTTTTTAAGAAAGGTCTTCCGTGGGTAATGTTGTTCGACGGCTATCACGGTGATCGGGACGATGGAACGATTGTTATTGCCGGCGACCTGGGCGAAGCGTTCGGCGCGGAAAACCTGCTTTTCAGGAATGTAAGAAGCCTGACCGAAACGGAACGGCGCATAGCACTTTATAATAAAATGAAGACGCTGACGGCCGGCGCCGAAGAATGGAAAACCGCCGGAAAAGAACGGAATGCCTATCGTCCGGTAACGGACGGGAAAATGACGGTCAAGGCCGAACCTTCCTTCATCCTGTATGATTTCTACGGTAACAGGGTCTTGCCGCAAAACGGCGCCTGCGAAATACCGCTGAACTGTCAGGGATATTTTATGAGGACAGACGGGCGAAAAGGTTCTTTTGACCGTCTGACGGAGGCCGTGCGGAATGCCCGTATAGAAGGTTACCAGCCGTTGGAGATTATCGCAAAAGATTTCACAATGCCCGTTTCGCCCGGCGCTACAATGGATATTGAAGTAACCAACATATTGAACCGGCCGGTGAAAGGAACGCTCAAAATAACCGTCGACGGTTTAAACATCTCTTATCCCGAACGGTTATCATTAAAGGCATACGAAACCGGGATACTGAAAATTGAAGTTACCGGCAATCCTGCACAGCCGCCGCAAACCCAACTCCAGCCCCAGCCGGCCGGCGTGAATAATTACCCGCTGGCAGTTCTTTTCGACGGCGGTACGGACGGCCGGGCGTTCCACTGCGAGACGATGCACGTCAACTATATATCTGCACGGACGATACGGGTCGACGGGGCGCTGGATGACTGGGAAGGCGTGATACCGCAGACGATAGAAGGTTCTTCCGAAGCAAGTATTTCCCTGACGGAAGCGGCCTGGTTCCCCTACCGGCAGTTTGACGGTAGTGCGGAAGGACTGGCTTACACATACCTGGCGTATGACGACGATTATTTTTATTTTGCCGCGAAAGTAGCCGATAAAACGCCGCATAAGGGGACATTGAGATTCGAAACGCGCGACGACGATAGCTTCTTCTATCCCGATACCTCTTATATGCAAACCCTGTATGCCATGCAGTCCGTACTGGTAACCGGGTCTGCGCCGGAAACGAACCGGGGCGCTCTGCAGAATTCTTCCGGTCGCGGAAGGCAGATGAACTACTACGAAAATGTGCGCACTACTCAGTCCATCGGGATAGACATCCGATTGCCGAAAGACCGTTTCACGCGGACTTCCCTGTACCTGCCGGCCGTTAACCAGCCCGGCGTTTCTGTTACGGTTTACGATAATGATTCGGGGAAAGAATTGCTGGAAACGAAAATCGACCGGCTGTGGGACGGCGCATACCTGACGTTCGACCTCTGCGGAAATATACGGATTCGCTGTTCGGCTTACGGTTGGTGGTATACCGCCAAACTGGGTGCACTGTTTTTCGACCCCTCCGAACGCCGCCCTCCCCTCAAGGGAAATGCCGGATCGTCCGCCATACCGGTCAAAAAAGATTTCGACACGGCAGGCGACTGGATTGGACGTTACGGGACAAACGGATATTTCATGGCCGGTATCGAACCGGAACTGCCGGAAGGTGTGGCTTGCGAAATGGTAAGTAAGGACGATCTTACGCCACTTGTCTGGCCGGAAGGAGTGCGGAAGTTTACGTACCGCCAGACCGGCGTCCTGCCCGACGGTACGACCGGCGAACGGTATGACAACATACAGATTGCATTTAATGTGATACCGCAGGGCGAAGACGGGATGGAAGCCTTTTACCGGGGAACAGTGCCGCGTTATACGGGATATAAATGCACCGATTATGAATATGCGTTAAACACCGTCGCGCCCGAATACGGCGGCGGTTTCGAAATATGGCGGATGCTTGTGCCGGGAATGCCCCGCAAACATTTTTACCCGCGGCAACCGGCTTCGCCGTACGACGGCGCAGTCAAAGATGGCCAACTGGTCACCGTGCGCAACGGGAATACGCTGTATACCGAATGTGCTATCCCCTGGCATGAGATCCCTGACGTCCGGAAAGCGATAGAACGTGGCGGAACAATAAAGTTCTCCGCCCGTATCAACGACGACGGCGCCGGGGCTGCGTGTATGGAGACTGCACGCGGACGGAGTGTTTCCAAAAAGAACAGCCGGGCTTTTCATCCCGACTGGAAAGAACATTGGGCAAATGAAGTTGCCTTTGGAATAGAAAAATAATTTTTTTAAACAGTAAAGATAATGATACATGTAAAAACTCACTTGATTTTGTTTCTGCTTTCTTTTCTCCATGTTGTAGCGAACCTGCATGCCACTACGTTTGAAGAGCGCAGGAAGTATATCCTGGATTATTATTCCGGGGCTTATCCCGACGAACATTACTGGGGCGACAACGACGTAAAAACAGCGATGGGTTATGCACTGGCCCGCCTCGAAACAAAAAGAGACGTCGCACGTGCACTGGACATGATAGACCGGATGCAGGATGTCCCGTTTGATATGTTCGACTGTCATGAGAACATTGACGCTTATTTCCGCTTTTCTTCCGTATATCCGAAAGCGTTGCGAGATAAGGTGAAACGGCAAATGACCACTTATGATTATACCGCCGATGGGACTACGGAAAATCACAAGCTTATGTTCAAAACGGCCGGCTACCTTACCGCCCTTGCTTTCCCCGACTGGGAGAACGCCGCCGCCACGATGGAACATTGCCGCGCGGAACTGCTGAAAATCATGGACGAAACGGTGCATTACGGAATAAAGGAATACGACTCGCCGACGTACGGCACATTTTATATCACCTGCTTCCTCTCTCTTTATGACCACTGTAAAGACGCCGGATTCAGGAATCGCGTTCGGATGACGCTGGAATGGCATTTGCTGAATATGGCGCCGGAGTGGATGAACGGCTATCTGGTATCCTCCACTTTGCGGGAATACGAATTTGCCTGTTCGCCCCATGCCCCTTCGCCGTATCCGCTTATCGGGTGGCTGTTTTTCGGTGGCGGGACTGTGCCTGTGCTGGAGCAGAAATATGTCAACGGCGAACTGATCGTTAACAATGAAGGTTTCTATACCGTTCTGCCGGCCATTACCTCCTATCGTGTGCCGGAGATTATTACGAGTATAGCATCCGACCGGAGCCGGGCGTATGTCCATAAGGAATCACATGACATGAATCCTCTTTCACAACTCAATTACCCGTGGGGATTCAGGAAATATACATACATCAATAAAACATACGGATTGGCCGGTCAGTGGGACGGGCTGAGCCTGGGCTGGAGCGGGCAGATGCGTCGCTGGAAATTAGTCTGGGAATCGGATGCGCCGGCGAGTACGTTTTTCCTTACTCATCCCTGCTATTACGAAGGTTCCGCCGGACGGCTTTCCGGGGCGACGCCGCGCGAACAGGTGTTGCAGCACGAAGGAACGCTTTTGGCCATGTACAAGATCGAATCGGGCGAACCCTATCCGTATGTGACGGGCGTTGTCCCCGTTGATGCAATCAGGCGGATGGAGGAAGACCCGTCCGGTTGGATTTTCTTTGACGGGGGAAGCGTACTTTTTGCCGTAAAATTTTTCCATCCGTATATATGGAGCGAAGAACGGCAATTCCGTGGCATAACCCATAAGATATTGCGCTGCGACCAGCGCGGTACGGCTGTGGCCGTCGAAACGTGTTTACCCGAAACCTATCCGGCAGCAGGCGGCAAAACGTCTTTAGACCTTTTTGCCGCCGACATCCGACAGAAAACCCGGCTGGACTATACTGTGAGAAACCCGGAATACAGGGAAGCCGTTTATCAGACGCTGAATGGCGATACCTTGAGACTGGTATATAACTACGGGCGGTTTATCAATGGTGAAAAAACAGACTACGATAAATGGTGCCTGTATTCCAACCCCTGGATGGAACAGCCGGTAAACGGGCGTTTCCTGCATGTCACGTATGGTGGGAAATCCCGGGTTTACGATTTTCAAAACTGGACAATAACAGAATAAGATATTTGCGTATTTTTTAAACTTTTTAAAATTGATAGAAAATGGAAAAACATCGTCATTTAAAAATTGTACTATTGCTGATGCTTTCTCTTGCAGGAACAATGCCACTGACGGCGCAGCAGCGTACGGTCACGGGAACCGTGACCTCTGAACAGAACGAACCGCTCTTGGGAGCGGCGGTTAGCGAACAGGGAACTTATAATGGCGTTACGACAGATGCGGACGGCAAATTTGTCATCAGTCTGCAATCGGGCGATAATGCGGTATTGGTTATCAGTTACCTGGGGTTTGTAACTCGAAATATTGAGGTTAAAGCCGGGGCGCAGGTGAATGTGACGCTTCGGGAAGACACTCGGTTACTCGATGAAGTCATCGTCGTGGGCTACGGCGTGCAGAAGAAAAGTAACATCTCCGGCTCCATCACCTCGGTCGGCTCGCGCGACATCCGTTCCATGGCCACCAACGACCTGGGACAGGCGCTACAGGGAAAATCGCCGTTTTACGTCGTGCGCAACAGCGGTAATCCCGGCGAAGGCGTGAGTATGGTACTCCGGGGCGTCGGCTCATTTCAGGGTACTTCGCCTATTTGGATCGTCGACGGTATCAAGGGGGCGCCGGTGGGTAACCTCGACGAAGTCGAGTCGATTCAAATTCTGAAAGACGCCGCCTCGACCGCCATTTATGGTGTGCAGGGCGCCAATGGCGTCATTGTCGTAAACACTAAAAAGGCCAAAGGCAAGATCCATGTGGAGTACCACGGATTCACGCGGTTCAACAACACGCCAAACCTACCCGAACTGCTCGGCACGCAGGACTACATCGACATGTACAAGGCCCGCTGGCGTTCTAATAATCCGGGCCGGACGGACGAGGACATGCGTAACAGCATCAAACCGTTCTATTTCACGTCGCCGTCCGAAGTCGCTGCGCTACCCAACACGCAGTGGGCGGACGAGATCTTCCGCACCGGACGGGAATGGGTGCACAACCTGAGCGTCTCCGGTGGCAGCGACACGCAGACGTACAGCCTGATCGGATCTTTCGAAACCGACAACGGCACGATCCGCAATACGGACTTCCGGAAAGGAAACTTCACGGCTAAATTCGGTCAGAAAGCCACCCGGTGGTTAACGTTGAATGAATTTTTCGAATTCAGCACCTCGAAGCGCCGTCCGGTGACGGTATCTGATATATGGTCAGGGGGGATCTACCGCGGCGTGCCCTTCATGAAGGTCTACGACGACACCAATCCCATGGGTACGGGTTACGGCTATTTCACCCAGGAATTTGCCTCCACGGTAGACTGGCAGGGCGGTAACCTGATGGAAAGCCTGATGATGAAAGACTACTGGAACCGTACCACCGGCGGAAGCGCCCTTCTGCAGGCCGTCGTCACACCTTTCGACGGATTTGTTTGGACAACGGAAATTTCCGCCGGACTGAGCGGTAATGCCAGCTCGAATTTCAGATACAACACATACGGTGGTGTACCGGTAAACAGCATCAACTATGTGACCGGTGTCAACCTGCAAGGTACGCAGTTCGATTATTCGCAATCCTTCAACCGTTCCTACAGCATTGCTTCGTATGCCAACTACAATAAGCGCATTGAGAGGCATGATCTGGGCTTCATGCTGGGCACGGAATTTGGCGAGAGCGACAACGTATCGGCCAGCGGATCGGCCACCAAAGCCATCCCGGCGCAGGACCTGCGTTCGACCAAGACGACATCCTCGCGCGACGGCGTGAACGACTGGGGCGAGGGCAGCAGTTTCTCGTGGTTCGGACGCGCTACGTATGCTTTCGACAACCGTTACCTGCTAACGGCCAATTTCCGCAACGACTATAGCGGAAATTTTGCGCCCGGACACCGTAGCGCCGTATTCCCCTCCTTTTCGGTCGGATGGAACATTGCCGGCGAAGATTTCTTTACGCCGGAAGCCGTTAATCAGCTCAAGCTCCGTTTCGGTCTCGGCGAATCCGGCGCCACGATAGGCGCCAATCTCTGGCGGCAGGAATACCAGATGCAAACCAACGGCACGTGGAAAGCCACGAAAGTAGTCAACGAGGGCATCACCTGGGAAACCACGCGTACGGCTAACCTCGGATTCGATGTTGCGCTCTGGGAAAACAGTTTCACGGCTTCGTTCGACGTGTACGACAAGAATACGCGCGACGTCCTGATCCGCACTACGCTGCCCCCGTCGACCGGCTTCTCCGACTATAACGTCAACAAGGGGAAGGTTTCAAACAAGGGCTTTGAAATCATGCTGGAATACCGCAAAAGCCTCGGCGACGTATTTTTCTCGGCCGGCGGCAACGTCAACTACAACAGGAACAAGGTGCTGGAACTTGGTGAAAGCGATTACTTAGCCGGCGGCGATGTGAACCGCACGTATGTGGGAACGGCTATTTCGAGTTTCTACGGCTATGTGGCCGACGGACTTTTCCAAACCCAGGCGGAAATCGACCGGCTCGACGAAATCGCCGTAGCTAACGGGTTTGCCAGCTACAACGGGCTGCTTGCGCCCGGCGACGTCAAATTTAAAGATCTCAACGGCGACGGCGGCATTAACGAGGAAGACCAGGCGAACATCGGTAATCCGTGGCCGAAGTGGATTTACGGGTTCAACGTGTATTTCGAATACAAAGGTTTTGACCTGTCCCTGAACTGGCAGGGCATAGGCAAGGTGGACGTATACAACAAAATAATGCCGTACACGCAAAGTATGTTCTCCGACTATAACTCAACGAAAGCCGTTTTCGACGCTTGGACACCCGAACATACGAATACCACAATTCCGCGGCTGGGCAATTCGTCACACAATTATCTGGCCAGTTCCTACATGGTGGAAGACGGTTCGTATCTGAAGTTGAAAAATATCCAGTTGGGATATAGTCTTAACAGAAGCGTACTGTCGGCGCTCCGGCTGCAACGGCTTAAAGTGTACGTTGGCCTGCAAAATGCGTTGACGTTTACTAATTTCTCCGGTATGGACCCGGAATTTATGAGCGGCAGCAGTTACGACCGGGGTGTGTACCGGCTGGATACCTACCCTCAGTTCCGTACCTTTACCGCCGGTTTGCAAATAGGATTTTAATCATTAAACAGCGTAAGATTATGAAAGCATTATTCAATATCATCATATCAGTCGTTATGACTGCGTTCGGACTTGCATGCCTGTCATCGTGTTCCGATTTTTTTGACCATCCGCTCACTAATGCCGTCTCGGACGACAATATAAGTGAAGTGATTCTCAACAACCCTTCTTCGCTCGAATCGTTCTTGGCAAACGGCTACCGGACGTTGGGAGGCATCAATCTCTATGGAAGACATATCCAGTATGCCACGGCGGTA
>JAISYY010000319.1 GCA_031269635.1 Tannerella sp.
CCGTATCGTATGTTTACTTCACGAGCGGAATATCGCATACTTCTTCGTCAGGATAATGCCGATATACGTCTGACTGAAAAATCTTACGGATTAGGTCTTGCAGACATTTATCGTTATAATTTGCTTAAAGATAAACAGCAACATATTGATTTACTAATTTCTTTTATGGAGAATTATTCTGTAAAACCTGTTCAGGTAAACGATTTTTTAATTCGTTTTAATACAGCCCCATTGTCGCATGGATGTAAACTTATTGATGTTCTTAAACGTCCGCAAATCAAGCTCTTAGACCTTTTGGATGTTTTGCCCGCATTGAAATTGTTATTAGAAAAAATACCCAGGGGTAGGAGGGAGGAGATTGTTGAAGCGGCCGAGATACACATGAAGTATGATGGGTATATAAAACGGGAGCAGCAAATTGCCGAAAAGGCAAGTCGGTTGGAACACATTGTAATTCGGGGTAAATTTGATTATGACTCTATTCAAACGATTTCGACCGAAGCCAGGCAAAAGCTGAAGCGCATAGATCCGGAAACGATTGCGCAGGCAAGTCGTATGCCGGGCATCTCACCGAGTGATATTAATATTTTGTTAGTTATGTTGGGGCGTTAAATGTTCCACGTGAAACCAAAGATTATGGAATTATTTAGAAAAGTATTTTTGATTTATGTGTTGATGTTTCTGTCTTATTTCTGTTATGCACAAAAACGGAAAGTGTTTTCTGCAGGAATAAGTACGGATTGTGGATTTGGGAAAGAGCTTAATAATTTTTCTTCAACGGCAAAATTACGTTATTATCTTTTTGACAACTTTCGAATAGCGCCCTCTTTCTCTTTTTACTTTCCCAAGGAGGATTCAAGAATGAATGCATTTGCCTTTAATTTCCACTATTTATTTCCCGGTTTGGCAGCTGATATTTTTCTTTCCGATCGGAAAGGAATCGTTTTTTATCCGGTTGCAGGATTTTATATTGCTAATGCAGCAAAGGGCAAACGCGTATGTTCAACCTGCTCGACGAACGCAGTCGCTTCAAATTATTCATATTATTTTGGATTTGATTTTGGAGCCGGACTTGATTATGACTTGCCGACTTCGGCGCCCGTATGGCAAGACATGACAGCTAATTTTGAAATACAGTATCAGGCCGTAGAAAATTATAGACGACCGCAGTTATCATTGGGTCTTATATATAATTTCTGAAAATTCTTGCGAATTGTTTCACGTGGAACACGAAAAAATATGCGATATGTTTTATTGATTATATGTACAAGTAATGGAAACTAATTATAGAGATCATTTAAATTTAATTCTGGCTACTATCCCGGAAAAAACAGGGTGTTATCAGTTTTTTGATGAAAAGGCTATTATTATTTACGTAGGAAAAGCAAAAAATCTGAAACGGAGAGTCTCTTCGTATTTTCACAAGGAGCATATTCATAATAAAACAAGAGTTCTCGTCAAACAAATAAGGGATATTAAATATGTTGTAGTCAATTTGGAAGAAGAGGCGCTTTTGTTAGAAAATAACCTTATAAAACAATATCGCCCTCGTTATAATGTGCTGTTGAAGGACGATAAAACGTATCCGTCTATTATTATAAAAAACGAATATTTCCCCAGAGTCTTTCAGACAAGGAGCATCATCAAAGACGGCTCTCAATATTTTGGGCCGTACGCATCCGTTTATGTGGCAAAGACGATGCTTCAGATGATAAAATCCGTGTATAAGTTGAGGACGTGTAAATATCCGCTTGTTCCGGAATCCATCGCCCGGGGCCGCTATAAAGTTTGTCTGGAATATCACATCAAACGCTGCAATGCTCCATGCATCGGATTGATCTCGCTGGAAGAATACAACGAACAGATTTCCGAAATCAAAGAAATATTGAAAGGAAACAGTTCGCGCATCACCAATCTTTTATTGGCGCAAATGAAATGTCTATCCGAAGAAATGCGTTTTGAGGAAGCTCAAATAGTAAAAGAAAAATATGAGGTGATTGAAAATTACCGTTCTCGCTCTACGGTTACTCCCTCATTGCATAATATTGATGTTTTTTCTTTTGACGAGAATGACAAATCTGCTTATATTAATTATATGTATATTGGCAGTGGAGCGATTGTTCATGTTTATACGCTCGAATATAAAAAGAAACTTGATGAACCGAAGGAAGAACTTCTGGGTTTGGGTATCATTGAAATGAGAGTAAGGTTTCGCAGTCCGGCGCGTGAAATAATTGTCCCGTTTTTGCCGGATATAAAAATGTCGGATCAAATCGTATATACAATTCCACAAAAAGGGGATAAGAAAAAACTGTTGAATTTGTCTCTGCAAAATGTGAAGCAATATAAAGTGGACAGCCTGAAAAAAACAGAGAAATTCAACCCGGAACAGCGGACGGCCCGACTGCTTAAAATGATGCAGGAAGATCTGCATTTACCGGTCTTACCAATGCATATCGAATGTTTTGATAATTCAAATACTCAGGGAACGAATCCGGTTGCGGCCTGTGTCGTCTTTAAAAAAGCAAAACCGTCAAAAGAAGATTACCGGCATTATCATATTAAAACAGTTGTTGGACCCGATGATTTCGCCTCAATGGAAGAAATTGTTACACGCCGTTATACACGTTTGCTGGAAGAAAAGCTACCGTTACCCCAGTTAATCGTCATTGACGGAGGGAAAGGACAGTTGAATATTGCAACGGCCGTGTTGAACAGACTGAATCTGCAGGATAAAATATCAATAATCGGTCTTGCAAAACGGCTTGAAGAAATATTTTATCCCGGTGATCCGGTACCGCTTATCCTTGATAAAACTTCCGAAACTTTGAAAATAATACAGCATTTGCGTGATGAAGCGCACCGGTTCGGAATTACTTTTCACCGGAATGTAAGAAGTAAAAAACAGATTGTATCGGGGCTTGATGGCATAAAAGGGATTGGCGAAAAGACGAAAATCGTGCTTTTGAAAAAATACAAAAGTATAAAAAGGTTGAAGGACGTTCCGTTGAACGAGCTTGCTGAACTTATCGGTAAATCGAAGGCGAAAATACTCAAAAAGGCGTTGGAGAAGTAATCCGTAATGCCGTTGGGTGAACAGATAATTATTAATAAAACATATTATGAGAACAGTTATACAGCGCGTAAAACATGCATCGGTTACTATTGACGGCCGGGTGAAATCGACGATAGGGCAGGGGTTGTTAATCTTTGTTGGAATAGAAGATGTGGATAATCGGGATGATCTTGAATGGCTGGCAAAAAAGATTGCCGGCTTGCGTATTTTTGACGATGAAAAGGGTGTTATGAACCTTTCCGTTTCCGATATTGGGGGAGAAATTCTTGTTGTAAGTCAGTTTACGCTCCATGCTATGGTAAAAAAAGGAAACAGGCCGTCCTATATACGCGCATCTAAACCTGATGTTGCGATTCCTTTGTATGAATCTTTTTGTGATGAGATGAGTCTTCGGTTGGGACGTGAAGTTCAAACCGGTATTTTCGGTGCCTGCATGGAAGTTGAATTGCTAAACGACGGCCCGGTGACGATTGTTATTGATACGAAAAAGAAGGAATAAATTGCGCTCCATGCCGGATTTTATTGTTTGCGTCATCTTTGCGGTTTCAAATATTGATTGAAAATCAAATGATTATATAATACTGTCGGAATTTATTTTATTTCCGTTGCGTAAATTCTCTTTGTAATAGTTACATTTGCAGGTATTTTATATTTGTAGAAGGTTAACAGTATGGATAAATTAACGATAAAAGAAGCGCAACAACTTGTGGATAAGTGGATTAAAACGTATGGCGTACGTTATTTTAACGAATTGACCAATATGGCGGTCCTTACCGAAGAAGTCGGTGAACTGGCGCGTGTCATTGCCCGCACTTATGGTGAACAATCGTTTAAAGAAAGCGATAAAAACAGGAATCTTGGCGATGAAATGGCAGATGTGTTGTGGGTTTTGATATGTCTGGCAAATCAAACGGGCGTGGATCTTACGGAGGCTTTTGAAAAGAATTTGAAGAAAAAAACAGATCGTGATAATGAACGACATAAAAACAATATAAAATTATAAGTATGGAAAATTACGAATTTGAAACCGAACATTACGGCTTTGAGGAGGAACATTCTCATTCACAGATTAATAGATTTCAGGAGACATTTGATAAGTTTTCTTCGCTGCCATCTGATGGCGACATTTCGCTGGCGGTAAATTCTTTACTGGCGGTACATTTTAAAAGGAATTTCACGCCGGAGACGCTGAAACGCATACACGGATGTATTGATCTGACAACATTGACAAGTATTGACACCAAAGAGAGTGTCTGGGAGATGATCGACCGGGTTGTGAATGATTATGAGGGAAAACGTCCGGATGTGCCTAATGTCGCGGCGATATGTGTTTATCCTTTGTTCGTGGATATCCTTAAGCAAGCGTTAACCGCGCAGGATGTGAAAATTGCGTCGGTAGCAGGCGGGTTCCCTTCATCGCAGACTTTTACCGAAATAAAGGTTGCGGAAACGGCTATGGCCGTGATGGCAGGCGCCGATGAGATAGATGCAGTCATGAATTTGGGGTATTTTTTTGAAGAAGATTATGAAACGTTGACGGATGAATTAAGCGAAATAAAAGACAGTTGCCGTAATGCGAAACTTAAAGTTATTATTGAGACCGGAGCGCTTGCGGTTGTTGAAAACATACGGAAAGCAACGATTCTTGCCGCATATTCGGGAGCTGATTTTGTGAAAACATCTACGGGTAAAGGTTATCCCGGAGCAACGCCCGAAGCCGTTTATGCGATGTGTAAAGTTATAAAGGAATACGCACGTATATGTGGGAAGAAAGTCGGTATAAAAGTTTCCGGGGGAATAAGAACGGCAGAGGATGCCGTACGCTATTATACGATTGTAAAGGAAGTATTGGGTAAAGAATGGACTGACAAGGATTTATTCCGGATAGGCGCGAGCAGTCTTGTGGCGGATATTGAAAAAAGACTGGGGGAATAAAACGGCGGTTATGTGTATTGTGTTACCTGAACAAGGCAGTAGACAAATGTCGTAAAAGAAATTTCAAGGGCAGGATGAATCGCATCTAAATGCCTATTTGAGAGTAAGCCGGAAATTCTGAAATTACACGGGAAATAATGAACAGATAAAATGTTATGGCCTGGACCGTATGCCCAACCTGCAAATCCCGGACTCGCATGTTGAAACTCCTGCCGGTTTCAACCTCGCCGAACGGTTCAAATACTGTTTCGGTATCATTCGACCCAATGATGAACAGCCC
>JAISYY010000378.1 GCA_031269635.1 Tannerella sp.
GCGCAAAACAGATTAGTTGTCAATGCCGATCAGGGCAAAGAAACTGTCAGCAAACACATCTACGGACATTTCTCCGAACACCTTGGACACTGTATTTACGGTGGTTACTGGGTAGGAGAAGATTCGTCGATTCCCAACACGCGCGGCATACGCAACGATGTAGTGAAAGCTTTGAAAGATATTCGGATACCGAATCTTCGATGGCCCGGCGGCTGCTTTGCCGACGAATACCACTGGATGGACGGGATTGGTCCCCGCAATCAGCGTCCGAAAATGGTAAACACGCATTGGGGCGGCGTCACGGAAGACAACAGCTTCGGCACGCACGAGTTTCTCGACCTCTGCGAACAGCTGGATTGCGAGCCGTATATCTCCGGCAATCTCGGCAGCGGCAGCGTCGAGGAGATGTCGAAGTGGGTGGAATACATCACCTTCGACGGCGAAAGCCCGATGTCGAACCTCCGCAAACAAAACGGTCGCGAAAAACCCTGGAAAGTGAAATTCTGGGGTGTCGGCAATGAAAGTTGGGGCTGCGGAGGAAACATGACGCCCGACCATTACTCCGATCTGTACCGCCGTTATGCCACCTACTGCCGCAACTATGGCGACAACCGCCTCTACAAAATTGCCTGCGGATCTAACGAAGCCGATTACAACTGGACGGAAACGGTGATGAAAAACGTCGGCGGAAGGATGAATGGCTTGTCGCTGCATTATTACACAATCCCCACCGGAAATTGGGGCAAAAAAGGCTCGGCAACCCAATTCGACGAAACCGAATATTTCAACACCATCTCCAAAACGCTTTTCATGGAAGAACTGATTACCAAACATTCGACCATCATGGACAAATACGACCCGCAGAAACGCATCGGATTGATTACCGACGAATGGGGTATCTGGACGGATGTGGAACCCGGCACCAATCCCGGTTTCCTGTACCAGCAGAATACGTTGCGCGACGCTATTTTAGCCGCCGTCAACCTGAACATCTTCAATGCGCACTGCGACCGTGTGAAGATGGCGAACATTGCCCAAACCGTCAACGTTCTGCAAGCCGTTATCCTCACCGACAAGGAAAAGATGATACTCACGCCGACTTACTGGGTGTATTATTTATATAAGGTACATCAGGACGCGACCCTGTTGCCGATTTCGCTGACGTCCGGCAAATACGAACTGAATGGTAAAAGAATGGACGCCGTCAATGTTTCGGCATCCAAAGATGCTTCGGGAAAAATCCATATCACTCTGGTAAATATTGACCCGAACAAAGTGCAATCAATCGAAACAGAACTGCGGGGCATAACGGCAAAAAAAGTATCGGGACAGGTATTGACTTCCGCCAAAATCAATGATTACAATTCTTTTGACAAGCCGGACCTCGTGAGTGTAAAGGATTTTAATGACGCCAAATTATCGGGCGGCAAACTGAATATCGTATTACCGGCAAAATCGGTAGTATTGTTGGAAATAGAATAAGATTGTACGGGAAGTGATAAAAATATATAACTTTTCATCGTAATTTTATAAATATTAATGTATCATGAATAATAATTTAATGCGTTTTGATTGGGCTGCCAAACGTTTATTGTGGCAAAAATCCAACTTTGTAGTGTTGGAAGGGTTGTTGTCCACACTGTTGGAAGAGGATAGAATTAAAAATATTTTAATATGGCAAAGCAATTATTTATTGGAATTTTAATCTTTTTTTCTATTGTTTGCAGGGGACAACACCCTGCATTGAAAGAAATTTTTAAAGATAAATTTCTAATTGGCGCAGCATTAAATAAAAATCAGATAACAGGTAAAGATACTGCCGGAGTAAGAGTTGTCAAGCAACATTTCAACTCGATTGTCGCTGAAAACTGCATGAAAATGGAAGGACTTCAACCGTTAGAAGGAGAATTTGATTTTTCCGTTGCCGATAAACTGGTGGAATTTGGCGAGAAAAACAACCTGTTTATCATCGGACATAATTTAGTCTGGCACTCTCAATGTCCCGGCTGGTTTTTCAAAGACAGGGAAGGAAACGAAGTCTCCAAAGAAGTCCTGATTGAACGGATGCGGAAACACATTACTACCGTAGTATCCCACTACAAAGGGCGTGTGAAAGGCTGGGATGTAGTGAATGAAGCGATTCTGGACGATGGTTCGTTACGCAACAGCAAGTTTCTGCAAATCGTCGGCGAGGATTATCTCCGTCTGGCATTTGAATTTGCTCGTTCTGCCGACCCCGATGCGGAGTTGTATTACAACGACTATTCGATGGCGATTCCTGAAAAACGAAACGGTGTTGTCCGGATGATAAAAAAATTACAGGAGCAGGGAATAAAAATCGACGGAATCGGTATGCAGGGGCACATAGACATGAATGAACCCTCCATAGAAAATTTTGAAAAAAGTATTCTGGCATTTTCCGGTCTGGGCGTAAAAGTAATGATTACGGAACTGGATTTAAGCGTCTTACCTTCTCCGTGGGCAAACGTGGGAGCCAACATCTCCGACGCTGTATCATATCAGGAAAAAATGAATCCGTACCCTGACAGATTGCCCGAAGAAACAGAGGTGAAATGGGAAAAACGTTATTTGGATTTTTTCAAACTGTTTCTCAAGCATCGGGATAAAATAAGCCGTGTAACATTGTGGGGAGTAAGCGACGCCGGTTCTTGGAAAAACGATTTCCCCATAAGAGGACGTACTGATTATCCACTGCTTTTCGACCGGAACTGTCAGGCTAAACCGGTGATACGGAAAATTATTGAACTTAATTTTTATGAAACAGTTAAGATATCTAATTCCAAATGATTACATGGCAGACCCCGCCGTGCATATATTTGACGGTAAACTTTATATTTACCCGTCGCACGACAGCGAGCCGTCCCTTTGTCCGAAAGTCGTTTTATTGAGCGATGACATGCTTGAATTTGCCGAAGATCAGCGCGATGTAGTCATTCTTGACGAAAACGGGAAACCGTTAACGCAGGGAGATACCGGACGCCGTTTTTTCGAAGCATCGTGGATGCACACGTTTTCTCCCGCCAAGATGTGGATTCACGGGTTGAAGGACTACAAAAAGCCGCTGTTGCACCTGCATACGCAGTACAACGAAACAATCCC
>JAISYY010000002.1 GCA_031269635.1 Tannerella sp.
TAATCGCCGTAATGCAGCCTGTATTGCTCGAGGGGAATAGCGCCCCAACTGTTTACACATCCCAGGCCCATTTGTGTTTTGTCGATACAGAGGTTTGTGAAACCGGCTTTTTCAACTTCCGGCGAATGACGTTGATCTTTTTCTTCTCCGTCGTCGAGGGCCTCAATCGTGTAATTCAACGCTGATGCTGAAAACGGGGCTTCACTGACAAACTCAAGCCCGTCGCCGTTTTTTGCGGCCAGACGCCACCAGCGGATATCGGTTTTCGTGCCCGTTTCCTGCGGACGTATATACGGATAATACTGCTCGTCGACGGTCTGGCTGTATTTGCCGATAAAGGTGGAGTTGTTGCGGTCGCTGTAATTTTCTATGGGGCCGCGGCCGTAGTATTGTACCCTGTCGTATGTCTCCGGCATTTGCATTTGCATACCGAAACGGAACATGCCGGATACTTCTTTTGATTCGCCGGCATTAAGTTTCTGTTTTACCCTGATCGTTCCGTTTTGACTTATCAAATAGGTAAGCGACAATGTGGCGGATACTTCTTCCATTTCGTATTGAGCGGTAATCTCAACCATTCCGTCCGTTATTTTATGGTCAAGGGAGGACAGTTTGATTTCGGGATTGCGCCAGGCTTTGTATTTTTTCTGGAGGCCGGCTCCCATGTCATTATCCGTCGGTGCACGCCAGAAGTTTGGCGTCAGGGCGCCGCCGTCGTTGATAAATTTATTTCCGCCGGCGTCGTACCTGCACAGGAATCCTGTCTTTTTACTAAATTCGACGGTCATATTCGCATTGGTGACGATGAGGTACTGTTTATCGTTTTCTTCTACGGTAACCGGATCTTCCGGGCAATTTTTGCAGGGAAGCAGGTTTGCAACTTCGAGCTTTGGAGCGATATAGGGTTGTATCTCCATTTGACTGCGTGAGACGGCATATCCGGCAGGGAGCATCGTTTCGGCTTTTTTCAGTTTGAAATATACATTCAGCAAAACCTCTTTTCCCCCGGGAACGGTTGACAAATCATAATTTAATTTTATTTTGCCGGTCTGCTGCGGGGCAACGTTGAGGTCGTCTACGGTTCCTGTCTGCAAGGTTTCGCCGCCGGCCAGAAGTACCCATTCGGCATAGTAAGCGGAAAGATCGCGGAAGAAATATTCGTTGAACACGCTTATTTCTCCTTTTTTGAGGTCGGAAGGCGTCGCCCATATTGATTGATAAAAATAAGCAACCTCGTTCATGTGCGGATTGGGGACGCGGTCGGGGCTTATGAGTCCGTTATCACAGAAGTTATAGTCGGAGGCGTCGTAGCGGTTAAAGTCGCCCCCATATCCGTAGATGTCCGTCCCATTCGTGTTTTTCCAGTGTATGGACTGGTCGACGAAATCCCAGATAAAACCACCCTGTGCTTTAGGGTATTTGCGTATCAGATCCCAGTATTCCCTGAATCCTCCCTGCGAATTACCCATGGCATGTGCATATTCGCATTGTATCAGCGGTTTTTCGGCATCGCTGAGGGCATATTTTTCGCTTCTTTCGTAATTGAGATACATCGGGCAATAGATATCGGTATATTCATTTCCATTCGCCTGTTCATATTGTACCGGCCGGCTTTTGTCCTCGTTCTTTATCCATTTGTAACAGGCTTCAAAATTTGGCCCGAAACCGGCTTCGTTACCTAACGACCATATTATGACGGAAGGATGGTTGTAACTACGCCGGACGTTGCGTTGGTTCCGCTCCATGTGAGCCGCTGCGTAAGACGGATTTTTTGCAAGCGTATGGTCTCCATATCCCATGCCGTGCGATTCCACGTTTGCTTCGGCGACGACATAGAGGCCGTATTCATCGCAAAGTTCGTACCACAGGTTATTATCCGGATAATGACATGTACGGACGGCGTTTATATTATGTTCTTTCATTATTTTTATATCCTCAAGCATTCTTTCGCGGGATATGTAGTATCCTGTTTTGGGATCCATTTCATGACGGTTAGCGCCTTTGATAAGTATCGGTTTTCCGTTAACCGATAACTGACTGTTTTTTATCTCCACTTTACGGAAACCTGTTTTCACTTTTATCACTTCAATCGTCTGATTACCGTCTTTCAGTGTTGCCGTCAAAGTGTACAGGTTCGGCGTTTCGGCGGTCCATTTTTCCGGGTCGGACACCTTGAATGTTGCCACAGTCTTGCCGTTTCCTTTGACTGTCAGGGTTGCGGTGTTATTACCATTCCTGTCGGTCAGGTCCAGTTGCACGGTTCCCGACGAGGAAAGCGTTGTTTCGACGGTAAGCGTTCCGTCTTTGTAGCGGTCGTCAAGGTCAGGCGTTATGCGAATGTCTTTAATATATTTTGAATTGCGTGCATACAGATAGCAATCACGTCCTACGCCTGAAAAACGGAAGAAATCCTGGTCTTCCAGATAAGTTCCGTCGCACCAGCGGAATGTCTGGAACGCGAAAATGTTTTTCCCGGGTTTCACATATTGGGTGATGTTAAATTCCGCCTCCAGCTTGCTGTCTTCACTGTATCCGGCGAATTGTCCGTTTATCCACAGATAAATATTTGATGTTACGGAGCCGAAATGTGCGAAAATCTGTTTCCCGTTCCAGTTTGCCGGTATCGTTATCTCGCGGCGGTAAGAGCCGACATGGTTGTTTTCGGCCGGCGGTTCGGGCGGATTATTTTTAAACTGGTTTCTCCACGCATATCCTATATTGACGTAAACGGGGTCGCCATATCCGTTTAATTCCCAAAGTCCCGGTACATTTATAACACCCCAGCCCTTGTCGTCGTAATTCGTTTTGTAGAAGTCCGCCGGACGTGCGTCCGCATCTTTTACCCAGAAGAACCGCCATGGCCCGTTAAGGCTCAGGAAGTTCTCCGAATTTTCCTTTATACCGTCCATAGCCGGTTTTTCCGATTCGTATGCAAAATAATTTGCATGCATCGGAGCACGATTTAACTGATTGATTTCAGGATTTCTCCATTCGTTTTTTTGAGCTAATGCAGTCATGCAAAAAAGCGCCGTTCCGCAAATAATTAATTTTAGTTTCATGATTACTATAATGGTTTAGTGATAATTGCGGGCGTAAAGATATAAATTATCAAGGAAACAACCTTAAATAAATAAATTTAATTTCGTGTTTTGACGAAAATTTCTTTCCACCGTTATTTTTGGTGTATTTCTATGCGAAATATATATTTTTCTATTGTCTTTGTCCCGGTAAAAACAGAAAAACATTTTTATCCTATATATACGGATTGATTTTTTTGAAAAAAACGAATACAACCGGATTGATTATCTTACATGGAATACACTCCAAATCCCATAAATCAAAATATTTTCCGGTATTGGATTTAATTAACACATTTGTATTGGTTATGTCCGGTAATTTATTAAAGAGATATACCCGGCGTCTTTGCGCGCGCATTATAGCGTACATCAGTCAGTAAAAAAAATATTTCCGTTTTTGTTTGAACTGAAATAATATTTGAGTTCCGATATTATTGTTGTACTTTTGTGTCGCAGTATAATTATTTTTTTGTTTGACGACATAAAGTTACTGAAAATTAGTGGCTTATCAAAAATATCATGCTGCCTTTTTATTATAAATCAGCAGGTTGAGACACTTGCGAAAGTTGAATTAATTAACTGACAAAATGGATTTTCCGGTGAAGTAAAACAAACGGCATTACCAAGTTTTGATTTTATCAGAATTTATGTTGACAATACACCCATCGAAGAAAAATCGCTATACGAATCAGAAAAGTCCGGTACATACGCTCGATACACTTTTGCAAAAATATTTGAGAAATTTTTATTCGAATTTAAAAACTTTACATTACCTTTGCCCCACTTGTTAAGCGATTAATAAGTCGAAAACAGCGTACAAGTTACGCAAAAGACATATAAAATAGCGCTTTACTGCTATTCCCAAATCAGTATTGGCTGCATTGGAATTACAAACCAGAGCTATTGAATCTCTACGGCTAACCATCCGTCCGCAACAAATGTCTTTTTATATACGGTCGGGAAACAAGATACTGCAGGAGATGTGAAAACTGTGCGTACATGAAGCTAAACATAAGAAGATTATTTCCTATAAATAAGTAAATGAATTATTAAAATGATACCTGATTTTCAAAAAATAATGCTTCCGTTGCTAAAGCAAATAAAAGACGGGAAAGACTACAAGTTGGATGAGATTGTTGATCTAATGGCAAAAGAGTTTGATATAACCGACGAAGAAAGAAAAGAACTTTTGCCGAGCGGTCAGACTTTCGTTTTTGGAAGTCGTGTTGGATGGGCACGTACTTATATGAAAAAAGCCGGATTGATTAATTCTCCAAAACGTGGCTACTTAAAGATAACAGAAAAAGGATTACAGGTACTGAAACAAAAGCCGTCCGAAATAAACATAGCTTACTTGAAACAGTTCCCTGAATTTTTGGTGTTTCAAAATATCAAAAAAGAAGATGTTCAGGATAATTCGGATTCGGAAGAAATGCAGCCTGAATCAGTCGTAACGCAAACGCCGGAAGAACTTCTGGAAGCATCTTATCAGAGTATACGCAAGGAATTGGCGCAAGATATTTTAGACAAGATACTTGATTTATCCCCTTCCTTTTTTGAGCGATTGGTTGTTGATTTATTGGTTAAGATGGGGTATGGGGGTTCTGTGAAAGACGCCGGAAAAGCAATCGGAAGGACTGGAGACGAAGGTATTGATGGCGTTATCAAAGAAGATAAATTAGGATTGGATATTATTTATATTCAGGCAAAAAGATGGAAGCCGGTAAATATTGTGGGACGTCCGGAAATACATAAGTTTATTGGCGCACTGGTAGGCCAGGGAGCAAAGAAGGGCATCTTTATAACTACATCATTCTTTACAAAAGACGCCTTGAATTTTGTGCCAAGAAACGAGACTAAAATAGTCTTAATAGACGGGATACGGCTATCACAGCTTATGATAGACTATAATTTGGGGGTAACATTACAACACTCATACGAAATTAAAAAAATCGACACGGATTATTTTGAGGAGTAACATGCGGCGGGTAGGATTAAACATTGAAAACGATTAATCCAAAAATTATACGGAAACAAAAGAGACTATTTTTAACAGGAAATAAATAATCGAATTATGGAAGAAATCGTAAAAATGAAACAGGTAGAGGAAAAGATTATCATCATTCGCGGCCAGAGCGTCATACTCGACAGCGATGTTGCGGAACTGTACGGTGTGGAAACCAAGGAAGTGAACAAAGCAGTAAAGATCAATCCGGGAGTTTCCGGACGGATATATCCTTGAATTAAACAGAGCGGAAAAAACAGAGGTGGTGAAAAATTTTCACCACCTTGAGAACCTCAAGTTTTCTCCGGTTTTCCCCAAGACGTTTACCGAAAAGGGATTATATATGCCGGCTACTATCCTGAAAAGCCCTCGCGCTACGCGGACCACCATTGCCATCGTGGAGACCTTCGCCAAAATCCGCGAACTCGCACGAACCGTCTCCCAACTGTCGGAATCGCCTCCCTCCACCGTCAACTCCCGGAACTGTAATGCGCGAATCATTCATTTCTTCCAGATCACCGTCAGACCGTCGCGAACGGGGAGAATGACTTTCTCGATGCGGTTATCCTGCTTTATTTTTTCATTAAATGCCAGGATTCCCTGCGTCTGCCTGTCGGAAGGCGGGTGACACGCCTCGACAACCTTTCCCGACCATAACGTATTATCGGCCAGAATCAGGGCGCCCGGTCGGAGATGCGGGAAAACGAGGTCATAATATTTGCAGTAATCGCGTTTGTCGGCGTCGATGTAAACCATATCGAACGATTCGTTAAACGAGGGGAACAAATCTTCTATATCCCCCCAGAAGATGCGAATCTTATCCCTGTACGGCGATTTTTCAATGTAGGAGGTCGTGAACGGCTGCATTTCGTCGTTTACTTCGACGGTATAAACGAGTGCGTCATCATCAATTCCCTCCGCCATGCAAATCGTAGCGTATCCGGTATATGTGCCTATCTCGAGAATCCTTTTCGGGCGTACCATACGGCAAAACATTTTCAGGACACGCCCCTGCAAATGTCCCGCGATCATGCGCGGATGCAGCAGCTTCACATGGGCGTCGCGATTCAGGGCGGCCAGCAGCGTGCCTTCTTCGTCAATATGTTCCAGGATGTAATCTTCTATCATTTTCATCGCCATATTCAGGAGCCGGTCAGTCGCTAAAAGTAGGCAACTGGTAACGGTCTCCGGCGTTCAGGACACGTTCGACATCATTTATCTCGAGGAAGGTTGTTCCTCCTCCTTCCCCAAAGCTGCCGCTCAGGTATGCCACCTTGTCTTTTTCCGTAATCTTGCCGCTTTCTATGAGCAGGCGCAAGGCTTCATAATAATAGCTGCGACGGCTCTTAAGCCAGGGCTGGTAAACCGCCCATACGCCGTACGAAAGCGAAAGCATACGCATCGTTTCCTTCCTGTAACAGATGGCGAAAACGGTAGCCTTACCGCGGAAAGCCGCCAGGTAACGCGCCGTACGTCCCGTCATACTGTCCGATATGATCGCCCGCACGTTCAGTTTGGAGGAAGACTTAACCGCCTGTTTCGCAAGGAACGAGGTCACATCCAGATCATCTCCCGAAATGGGAACGCGGATGTCGTTTGCGGACAGTTTTGTCTTCTCCGCTTCCCCGATGATTTTAGACATGGTTTGTACGGCTTCTACCGGATATTTCCCGTAAGCCGTCTCGCCGCTGAGCATCAAAGCGTCCGTACGGTAATAAATAGCGTTTGCGACGTCCGTAACTTCCGCCCGTGTGGGACGGGGATTCTTTATCATGGTATGCAACATCTGCGTGGCCACAATCACCGGTTTCTTTGCCTCCACGCATTTGCGTATCAGCACACGCTGCAGTCCCGGAATTTTTTCCGCGGGCACCTCTATCCCCAGGTCGCCGCGGGCAATCATAATCCCATACGCGGCTTTTAATATATCGTCTATATTGTCAACGCCTTCCTGGTTTTCTATCTTGGCGATAATTTTTATGGGACTCCCATGCGCATCCAGTATTTCCTGTATATCAAGTACATCCTGTTTTGACCGCACAAAGGAGTGAGCGATAAAATCAATTTTGTTTTCGATCGCCCATGCTATATTTTTACGGTCTTTGGCCGTCAGTGACGGAAGATTAATACGAACACCGGGAACATTCACGCTTTTACGGCTTCCAAGCGTAGCATCGTTCTGGGCTTCACAAACAAGATAACCGGCCGTTTTTTCTATCACTTTCAACTCCAGATCACCGTCGTCAATCAGGATATCACTGCCCACCTCCAGGTCTTTAACGAAACTTTCATAAGAAACGCAAATGCAGTCGCGTGTCGTTGTCCCGTCAGGATCGCCGGTCATCTTAACCCTGTCGCCACTCTTAAAATCAACAGGTTCCTGTGTTATTGTCGTCCGTACCTCAGGGCCTTTCGTATCAACCAATATGCCTATACGGTCAGACACCGCACGCGTATTGTTTACGATGCGGGCTAATCCTTCTTCCTGCAGATGAGCCGTGTTAAGGCGCACTACATCCATGCCTGCCTTATGCAGCCTGTCAATAAATTCTATTTCGCAACGCTGGTCGGATATCGTTGCTACAATTTTTGTATGTTTCAACATAATATATATTATTGATGATTTGTGATTATTATTTAAATATCAGCGGCCGGATTCCGGCTATTACCCTGTTACGTTTTTCAACGCTTCGACGGCAAGTCTGTACGAATCAAGGCCGAAACCGGCTATCACCCCTTTACATGCAGCCGAGATCATTGACTTGTGGCGAAATTCTTCGCGCGCGTGGACATTCGATATATGCACTTCTATGACAGGAACTTCAACCGCTTTGATGGCATCATGCAAAGCTACGGAAGTATGCGTGTATGCACCGGCATTAAGGATTATACCGTCAACCTCAAAACCGGTTTCATGTATCATATCAATCAATGCGCCTTCGGAATTGCTCTGAAAATACCGGATATCATAATCGGGAAAAGAAGAACGCAAACGTCCAAGATATGCGTCAAAGTCCAGATAGCCATACACATCAGGCTCACGTTTACCTAATAAATTCAAGTTTGGTCCATTAATAATTTGTATCGTCTTCATACTCCTCCTGTAATTTTTAATTTTTTCACCTTCAATCTTTTCTTATTCATCCGTTATCTGCGTAAAAAATTATACGTCGTATATCGTATCCCTCTGTCGGATTTTTATTTCACAACACTTGTAAAACCGAACTTTTTCACGTAAGTTTGCCCTGTAAAAAAGCATCCGAATGAGGCACAACAATAGTATAATGAGGCACAAAGGTAGCGCTTTTTTTGATATAATTTGTATATGGCGCCAAAAGAAACAGATATTATAAATAAATATACGGCATACCTGCGTCTGGAAAAAGGGCTTTCCGAAAACACTTCGGAGGCTTATACCGAAGACCTGAACAAACTGATCCGTTTTGTCAAAAGCGAACCGGACATAAACGTCTTAGACCTTACCTACAATGACCTGCAACAATTCATTGCACAACTGAGCGATCTTGGCATATCCGCCCGTTCGCAGGCGCGTATCATCTCCGGCATCAAATCGTTTTACCGTTTCCTCATGGCAGAGGATTATCTCGAAACAGACCCTACCGAGTTGCTGGAAAGTCCCAAAATCGGCAGGAAACTGCCCGAAGTGCTTACGATAAACGAAGTAAATAACCTGATTAATTCCATCGACCTGTCAAAAGCCGAAGGACAGCGTAACCGTGCTATGCTGGAAGTGCTGTACAGCTGCGGGCTGCGCGTATCGGAACTGATAACGTTACGGTATTCAAACGTCTATTTTGACGAACAGTTCATCATCGTCAAAGGGAAAGGCGACAAACAGCGGCTGGTGCCTATATCCCAAAAAGCGCTCGATGAAATACGGAATTACCTCATCGACCGCCATACCCTGAAGGTGAAAAAAGGGTTTGAAGACACGCTGTTCCTGAACCGGCGCGGTGCGGGACTGACGCGCATCATGATTTTCCATATCATAAAGGAACAGGCTAAAATCGCAGGTATCCGTAAAAATATAAGTCCGCATACGATGCGCCATGCCTTCGCCACGCATCTGCTCGAAGGGGGCGCCCATCTCCGCGCCATACAGATGATGCTCGGACACGAAAGCATCACGACTACAGAGATTTACACGCATATTGACCGTGAGTTCCTGCGCCGGGAAATCATAGCGCATCATCCCCGGAACCGTACTCCTGAAAAAGAAAATCATTATACGGAAAACGTGTAATATGAATCTCTTTTACCCGTTCATACAGCAGGCGTCGCAGTTCGTCAATATTCGTCCTGTTCCTTGCGGAAATAAATATGCAATTATCGGGAAGACGGTTCATCCATGTAGCTTTCAACTCGTCGAGCGAGATATTCTCCTGTGTACACGGCGTGAGGTCATCGGCTTCTTTCGGAACAAACGTGAACGTGTCTATTTTATTAAACACCATGATAACAGGCTTCGGCATCGGGTCTATTTCCGTCAGGGTGCGGGTCACGACTTCAATCTGTTCCTCAAACGCAGGGTGGGATATGTCTATTACGTGCAAAAGCAAGTCGGCCTCGCGCACCTCGTCGAGCGTAGATTTAAACGACTCGATCAGTTCGGTCGGCAGTTTGCGGATGAAACCGACCGTGTCGGAAATGAGAAACGGCAGATTGCCGACAATCATCTTCCTGACCGTCGTATCCAGTGTGGCAAACAGTTTGTCCTCCGCGAACACATCGGTCTTGCAAAGCAGATTCATCAACGTCGACTTGCCTGCATTTGTGTAACCGGCCAGCGCGACACGCACCATTTTACCGCGATTCCGGCGTTGCGACGACATCTGTTTGTCAATATCCGCCAAATCCCGTTTCAATTTTGAAATCTTATCAAGTATAATGCGGCGGTCCGTTTCGAGCTGCGTTTCGCCGGGGCCGCGCATGCCGACGCCGCCGCGCTGCCGTTCAAGGTGCGTCCAGAGACGTGTCAGGCGCGGAAGCATGTATTTATACTGCGCCAACTCAACCTGCGTTTTGGCATGTGCCGTCTGCGCCCTTCGCGCAAATATGTCGAGAATAAGGTTCGTACGGTCGAGGATTTTCACGCCCAATTCCTTTTCGATGTTACGGATCTGCCTGGCCGAAAGTTCATCATCGAATATGACAAGACCCGTTTCATGTTCAACGACATATTCCTTGATTTCCTGTAATTTCCCTTTCCCGACAAACGTGGTCTGATTGGGATAATCAAGTTTTTGCGTGAATTTTTTGACGGCTTTCGCCCCTGCCGTATCGGCAAGAAACGCCAGCTCATCCAGATATTCCTTTACCTGCCGTTCGTTTTGTTCGGGCGTTATCAACCCTACCAGCACGGCATTTTCCGTTTTTGCCTCAGATATTATAAATTCTTTCATTCAAAAGATATTTTTTCCGTGCAAA
>JAISYY010000026.1 GCA_031269635.1 Tannerella sp.
TTGTCATATCAAAACTCGAAGAACAGGAGAAAGCGTTAACCCTGCTTTTTACGGGTTCCGAAACCCGCGAGACGAGTTGGTTTGATGTGTCCATATTACCGGAAGACGAATTGGAACACGAAGTGTTATTCCGTTTCTCTTCAAAACTGGGTATCCTCGACGCCGACGACCTTGGCGGTGAACCGGTATATATGAATCTTACGGCGCTCGAACGTGCGCCGGAACTCGATCCGAAGGAAGCCGAGAAAAAAGCCAAACTGCCTCGGGGTATCGTTTACAATGTTCCCGGAAGGGCGCGGGTAGAGATCATACGGAGTAATAAAACGCTTATTAAAAAGGAAGTGCCGTTTGTACAGTTCGGAACACAGGAGACACTTACCCCGGTACTCCTCGAAGACAAGAAAGAACCCGTAAAGGTCATTTTTTATCCCGAAACGGGAGCGATACGACAAATAACAAAATAAATAGTTGAAATATTCATAACATAAAATTTTTATATCATGTTTAAAGATCATCCTAAAGGATTACTTGGTGCAGCGCTGTCAAATATGGGAGAGCGCTTCGGATTTTACATTATGATGGCGATTCTTACACTGTTCATATCTGCCAAATTCGGGTTGTCGGAAGAAACGACAGGCTATATTTATTCTGCATTCTATGCCTCGATTTATTTTCTGGCCTTAGTTGGCGGGTTAATTGCCGACAAAACAAAGAATTATAAAAGAACGATTCTTTCCGGTATCATATTAATGGCGGTCGGATACCTGATTATTGCCATTCCCACGCCAACGCCTGTGCCGGATATGGAATTATACCTGGCGATCACGTGTGCCGGACTGTTTGTCATCTCGTTTGGTAACGGATTGTTTAAGGGAAATCTTCAAGCGCTGGTCGGGCAGATGTATGATAATCCGAAATATGCAAGTAAAAGAGATGCCGGGTTTCAGATTTTTTATATGTTTATAAACATAGGGGCTATGTTTGCTCCGTTTATAGCGATAGGTGTACGCAACTGGTGGCTGAAGGAGCATAATTTTGATTATAACGGTTCTCTGCCGGAATTGTGTCATCAGTATATTGCACAGGGAAATGCAATGCCTGCAGAGGCCGTCGCCCGTTTGACGAAATATGCAAATGATGCGTCTCTTGACGGTTCGGCCGTTACGGATTTGCTGGCGTTTTCCAACAGTTATCTGGATGTGTTTAATGTCGGATTCCAGTATGCTTTTGGCGCTGCAATCGTAGCGATGCTGATTTCCCTTGTCATATACATTGTAAACAAAAGGACTTTCCCCGATCCGGCGGCAAATAAGAAGGCGGTTACAAAGAAGGAAAGTTCCGTTAACATGTCCGCAAAAGAAATAGAAATGAGCGCCAGGGAAATAAAGCAACGTATCTATGCTTTATTTGCCGTATTCGGTGTGGTCATATTCTTTTGGTTGTCTTTCCACCAGAACGGCTATTCACTTACTTATTTTGCGAAAGACTATGTGAACCTGGATATAATCAATATCAACCTGGGTTTTACAAGTATCAAAGGAGCTGAAATATTCCAAAGCGTTAATCCGTTCTTTGTGGTGTTGTTGACCCCGCTGATTATGTGGTTATTCGGCGCATTGGGTAAAAACGGAAAAGAACCGTCGACTCCCATGAAGATTGCTTTGGGTATGGGAATTGCAGCTCTTGCATACGTGTTTCTTATGGTGTTTTCTTTTGCTTTGCCGGCGAAGGAATCACTGGCAGGTATGAGTGTGGACGAAATTGAGGCGATGCGTGTGACCCCGATGGTAATGATTACATTATATTTTATACTTACGGTAGCGGAATTGTTTATATCGCCGTTAGGTTTGTCGTTTGTATCCAAAGTCGCCCCGCCTCACCTGCAGGGCGTGATGCAAGGCTTCTGGCTGGCTGCTACGGCTGTGGGTAATTCAATCTTATTTATAGGGGGACTCCTTTATGCGAATGTTCCGTTATGGATATGCTGGCTGGTATTTGTCGGTGCGACAGGACTTTCCATGATTGTAATGCTTGGCATGGTTAAGTGGCTCGAACGTGTAGCTAAATAGGGGCCTCCGGTCTGTTTTTACAGGTCGAAAAGATCCCGCATTTCCCATATTTTTGCCGGAAGGAAAAAACGGATATCTTTCTTTTCTTTGACGGCTTGACGTATAAAAGTGGATGAGATCTCCAGGAGGGGAGCATCCGCTTTTTTTATGTTTGAATATTTTTCGGGAATCGTTATTTCATGATTCTTACGCGGATAAATGATGACCGGAAACTCCTTTATCAGCGCTTCATAATCTTTCCAACATGACACTTTTTCCCAGTTGTCGGCGCCCATTATCAACTGGAATGATTTATCCGGAAATTGTTTGCGCAACTCCCGCAATGTGTTGATAGTATACGACGGACGGGGCAATGTAAATTCAAAATTGCTTGCTTTGAATTTAGGATACCCGTCAATAGCAACTTCTACCATTCGAAGCCGTGTGTTTTCGTCCATTAATTCGGATTCCTCCTTGAGCGGATTACGGGGAGATACGAGAAACCATAATTCATCCAGGCCGCAAAACTCGCAGATCCAGTTCGCCAAGGCCAGGTGACCCGTATGAACCGGGTTAAATGAACCGGGAAATATGCCGATAGCCATTGAACTTGTATCCATGTTTTTATAATACGTTCAGCACCTGTTCCTTAATTTGTTCGAGTTCATCCTTCATAATCACCACGATTTGTTGCATTTCGGCCTGATTGCTTTTGGAACCGAGCGTATTTATTTCACGTCCTATTTCCTGCGCGATGAATCCGAGTTTTTTCCCCTGACCATGACCGTTGTTAAGCGTTTCTACGAAATATCTGAGGTGATTGTCCAATCTGTTTTTTTCTTCATTTATATCAAGTTTTTCGATATAATATATCATCTCC
Source organism: Tannerella sp. (assembly GCA_031269635.1). Lineage (GTDB taxonomy): Bacteria > Bacteroidota > Bacteroidia > Bacteroidales > Tannerellaceae > Tannerella. Next base: position 2,929 of record JAISYY010000026.1, read on the forward strand.
TGTTCGAGACGGTTGGCATCGACCTGAATCTCCGGGATCTTCTGCAGGTTTTCGAGGATACGGTTTTTGATTTTTTCGATTCGCTCCTTTTCGTACGGTTCGATTTGTTTCAAGAGTTCCGCTATGTTTCCGATTTTCCGTTCAAACAATTTGCAAAGCATCTCACCTTCCTGTATGCGAAATTCACACAGTTTGTCAATGGCATTATGAATGGCATCGCTTACAATAAGCCATTCCTGTTCGTCGGCTTCAACCATTTCGGTCTTTATCACATCGGGCAGGCGCAGAATGGTAGGAAACCATTCTTCCGGCTGCTTCATGTTCAGTGTTTCTGCAATGTCCCCTATCTGCTCTTTATAGCTTTCCACTACGGAAACGTTTATTTTTGTTGCAATATCTTTGCCGATGTTTTCCGTTGTTATTATAAACTCAACCTTTCCGCGTTCAAGTTTTTTCGATAACAGCGACCGTATTTCCATTTCTTTTTCGCGATAAATGGGCGGTACGCGGGCGAACAGGTCCATTTGTTTGCTGTTAAGAGCTTTTATTTCTATTATTACTTTTTTTGTCGGCAATTCGGTAATTACTTTTCCGAAACCGGTCATTGATTGAATCATGCTTGTCTTGATTTTTTTT
>JAISYY010000037.1 GCA_031269635.1 Tannerella sp.
CTAAAAATTTGAATGAAATGATGATGGAAATTCCAATACCTTCTTTTTCAAAAACGGACGGGTTGGAAGAAAGCCGGTTTCTGATGGACAACCGTTATGCGGAGGCTCTGTTTGCAGAGATAAAAACGGCCGATTTTTCTATCGTAGATATTCATTTCCGAAGTGTTGAAGACCTCAAGGTGTATTCGCGAGCGGAAGGAAATGATGCGATTTGGTTTTGCGCTGCGCTGCAAGGGAACGCTGTTTGCCGGAGTGAACCGGAAAGCGATGAATTTATGTGGCGGAGCGGATATGCCAACCTTCAATCGTACAACGGTGTTGGAGGCTATCTTGATTTCTACAAAAAAGAACCGTTCAGGATGGTGGAAATCATGTTGTCGCGCGACTATTTGACAAAAATTGCCGGTATCGCCCCGTCTTTATTTGATGAAATCCTTACCTGCGGCGATACCTCTCATACGCAGTTCAAGGCGTTTCCGGAAATTATTCCATTTTGTCCGGCAATCGGCGAAGCGTTGAACCAAATGCTCAATTACAAATGGACAGGCAATAGCGCTTCCCTGTATTTGGACGCCAAAATTCGCGAAATCCTCTCCCTGTTCCTCTGCCGCCGGGAAAAGAATTACCTCTACTGTAACGTCCGTTTGCCCCAAAACAGTGATAAATTTATCCGGGCGAAGGAGATTCTCGAACAGCGCCATCAGAGTCCGCCTTCACTGCATGAACTGTCGCTGATGATCGGGACAAACGAATGTATGCTGAAAAACGGTTTCAAAATGCTGTTCGGTACAACCGTCTTTGGCTATTTGTTTGACTACCGGATGAAACTTGCCGGCCGGTACCTGTCGGATACGGGCAAGACGATACAGGAAATAGCCTGTTTGGTAGGATATGAACACCAGTCGCATTTCGCGACGGCATTCAGACGTAAATTTTGCGTTTCGCCGCAGCAATACAGGGCAAGCCTGTAAAGGTCAATTCCGGTTTTATTCCAGAGACTTGTATATGGCGTCCTGGATGCGGGTGCGGATGTCCAGCGAGAACAGTTTCGTGTTTGTCCTTGACGGATAGGTGCGGTTACAGAGGAAGATGAAAAACAGGTTGTTTACCGGATCTATCCAGAAACACGTTCCCGTGTAGCCGGTATGACCGTAAACGGCTTGCGGCGCCAACAGTCCGCACGGGGAACGGGACGGGTTCTTCGTGTCGGGTTTATCGAATCCCAACCCGCGGCGGCTGACGGGTGATTTGCTGCCGGTAAATAAATTGCATGTCTTTTCGGACAAATATCTTTCGCCTCCGTATATACCGCTATTCAGGTATAATTGCATGATTTTTGCAAGGTCTGCGGCCGAGGAGAATAACCCTGCATTGCCGGATACGCCTCCCTGGAAAGCTGCGGCTTCGTCGTGTACGTATCCGTGAACGGTCCGGCGTCTGACGAAACGGTCGTTTTCCGTAGGTGCGATGCGCGATATGTTCATTACCCGTAACGGATTGTATGTGGTAGAAGACGCGCCGAGACGGTCGAAGAAATGTTTACGTAAAAAGTTGTCCATCGTTTCGCCTGTTTGCTGTTCAATCATCATCTTAAGCAGGATGAAATTGATACAACTGTACACATATTTTCCGGACGCGCCCATCCGGGCGTTTTTTATACCGGACAGGATACTGTCGACGGCGAACGTGTCATTTATGAAAAAGTCTTGCGCCACTTCCGTACCGAACCCTGTTCGTTTCGTATCGGATACGATATTGGGATTATACTTGAAACTTGTATTCACGTACGTGCGCGAATCGAACTGCAAGGGGTGATTAGCATCCCTTCTTTTGCTGTATAATGACCCGCGGAAACTGTTCCCGTCAATCGCCTGCTCATAAAACGGTATTGTCGGGGGCAGGCCGGACTGGTGGTAAAGCAGATCCCTTATCAGGATATTTTTTTTATCGGAATCTTTTAATCCGGGCACAAATTCCGAGATTTTGTTTGTCAGCAGGAACATCCCGTCATCGTATGTTTTCATTGATGCAAGAAGCGTTCCGGTAGCTTTCGACACGGAAGCAAGATCGTAAACTGTTCTTTCGGTCACTTTTTGGTTTTTTGTATAATCATGATATCCGAAAGCTTTGTTGTAGATTATCATACCATCTTTTGCAACGATCACCTGGCATCCCGGATATGCTTCCTTGTCGAGTCCTTCCTGTATGATGGAATCTATCATTTCCAGTTTATACGGATTCACGTTAACTTCTTCCGGTTTATGAAAACCCAGCCTTGTTTTTTCCGTCCCTATTCCAATGCCTAAAGGGAATAAATCCGGTATGCCTACGGATAGGGACCCTTTGGCCGGAATCCCGCCGAATACAGCCTGTGCTGCAAAGTTCTCCGCTAATAATGTCGGTTCGTAAGCAATGACAAGCGCTTGCGCCTTTTCTATGGAGTTTCCGAATTTTGCACAGTGGTAAGGAACGGTAAAAAAAACAAACACGACGTCTTTTTCGGAAACCAGCTTCCGCAATTCGGGGCTGTCTTCCGTCTTTGTGCTGTGTACGCTGCAAATGATGACGTCATAACCGTTTAATCTGCCGAAGATATTTGTTTTTTCGTTGTAGTCGGCATTAACAGGTATATTATAGCAATCCGTGTTGCCGTATTTATTTAATGTATTGTGAAATTCATTGCCGGTCATTCCTCCCAGCGAGACGGCTGCGATGTGTTTTTTGTCTAATTGCTTTAGCGGCAGGATGTTTTCCCTGTTTTTGACAACCGTGACGGCTTCGGCGTTTAATCTGGCATTAAGCCATTCCGCGTGCGGCGTATTGAGCCTTTCATGGAGCGATTTTGCCGGTATGGTTTTGCTATGATTTAATCCTGCAATGTATTTGTAACGTAATATTTTGCGACACCGTTCGTCCAGATCGGACATGTTGAGTTGCTTTTTCCTGACCGCCTGTTTAACCGCTTTAAATTCTTCTTCGGGGTTTACCGGGCCTAAAAGGACGTCATTCCCGGCTTTCAACGCCTGGACGGCGATACTTTCACCTTTCCCGGCCGCAGCTCCTTTCATGGCAAGTCCGTCCGTGAAACAAAGTCCCTCGAATCCCATCCGGTCGCGCAACAGTTTCGTGACAATTTCGCCGGAGAGCGAACCTGGACGGCTGTTCGTGCCTAATGCGGGTATATTGAGATGCGCAACCATGATACCGGACAAGCCGCTTTTTATATATTTCCCGAACGGATACAGTTCCACGTTCTCCAACCGTTCTTTGTCATGAAGGATGGTTGGCAGCGAATGGTGCGAATCACTGTTCGTATCCCCATGTCCCGGAAAATGTTTGGCAACGGAGATTATACCGGCTTTTTCAAGTCCTTTTGCATAAGCGATGGCCTTAAGCGCCACATCTTCCGGGTCTTCGCCGAAAGAACGTATGCCGATTACCGGATTTTCGGGATTACTGTTAACATCCACATCCGGTGCGAAATTTACATGAATACCCATTTCGCGGCATTGCCGGCCGACTTCTTCCCCATACTGTTCAATCAGGTTTAAGTCCGATATGGCGCCAATCATCATATTCTTCGGAAAACGTGTCGTATTGTTCAATCTCATGGATAATCCCCATTCGCCGTCGAGCGCAATGAATAGCGGGATACGCGCTTCCTTTTGAAGCCTGTTTGTGACGAATACCTGAGCTTCCGGCTCGCCTCTCTGGAATAATATCCCGCCAATCTTCTGACGGTCAACAAGATTGACAAGTTTAGTCAGGTTCCTTGTTTCGGCAACGGGTTCGGCGACAATCATAAAAAGTTGCCCGATACGTTCATCTTCGCTCATGCGGTTGAATACCGAATCAACCCAGTGGTTCATAGCCGTTTCGTCTGCCTGAAGGAATAGATTGGGCTTAATCTGCGAATATGCGGTTATGCATGAAAATATAAAAAGGATAAGCGTATACTTTCGTTTCATGAGTTCAATTTTTGAAATTCCGAACGCAAAAGTAATTTTTTTTCCTGAATCGGATAACATTTTTTTGTTTATTTATGAAACATGATTATAACATTTATTTCCCGACAACGCCTGTGAGAAATATGAACGGATAAAAAAATAATGGGTTAAAGTTGTTGGCTGTAAATTTTTTACTATCTTTGCGACCGCTTTACGTAATCGCTGCCGGGAAAAGTGTTACCCGTTATGTTGCGTTTTGT
>JAISYY010000073.1 GCA_031269635.1 Tannerella sp.
TTTCAGTTTGACCTCTTGTTTTTTCTTCGCCATACTTATGTTTTTATTTTGTTACCGATGGCAAATATAGATATTATTTTTGTTACTCAACACTATCCGAGTAACAAACTGGTAACAAAATAAAGGAATTTATAGGCTAAGTATAGAAAACAAGCAAAACAAAGGAAATAAGGCGCAATAACAATAAAATACTATATACCAGCTATTTATATTCAATTTATTAGCTCTTTTTTTCTCTTTTTCCACAACTGCCAGCTATTGATAATGTTCTGCCACAGGATGTATCCGGCGGGGGCGATGGCGGTCAGGGGGTGCAGGTAGGTTTGGGCCATCCAGATGGCGAGGATGGTGTTTTTTTGGCCGAGACCCTGTCCCGACGATACGGGATCGCCGTAGTGTTTGCCGATGCGCCGTCCGGCGATGAATTGCAGGCAGCACAGGATGAATGATACGGCGAGCAGGCCTGTTTCCGTTTTGTATGCCGTGCTGTCGTGGTTAATCATGAAATTTACGGTTGTTCCCGTTACGACGGTTAGCGCCGCTACCCACAGGTAAAAGGCCAGTTTGGGGATGTTGAGCAGCGCTTTGTGCACCTTGGGCGCCCCGTATCGTAGCGCTATTGCGGTAAACAGGGGGAGGATTAGTATGGGGAATACTTTCCGGCAAATGAGCCATGCGGACTGGATAAAAGACAGTTCCCCGTGCGTTCCCGTGAGGGGGAAATATACCGGGACGGCGATTGCTACGGCGATGTTGCAGAAAAGCACGTAAGCGGTGAGGAAGCCGACGTTGCCGCCGAGCATGCCGGTTATGACGGCTGCCGCTGTTGCCGTGGGCGTGAGTACGCACAGCATCGCACCCTGCGCAATGATGCCGTCGAACGGGAGCAGCGCGTAATACAGCCCGATACTTGCCGCCAGTTGGATGAGCAGCAGCCACAGGTGCGCCGGATGGAACCGTATGTCCCTGAAAGAGATTTTGCAGAACGTAAGGAGCAGCATGACAAAGAGCAGGTGGGGTGTCAGGAAAGAAAGGCGGCTGACCCAGTTGTGGGTCAGCGCACCGGTTATCATTGCGATTGGGAGTATCCAGTCTTTTATAAATTTCAACATCCGTCCTTATTTGATGGGAATATACCGCACGAACGCCTCTATCGCTTCGTATGCAGCAAGGCCGAGCTGTTTGTATGTTTCCGCGGTAGCGCGGTTGCGGTCTTCGGCGCGTTGCCAGAACAGGCGTTCGTCATCGCCGAGGAACGGGGCGCTTTCAGCCTGCGACTGGTGTTTAAGAATGGCATTACGCTTGTGGCGCAATTCTTCCGGGCTTATCGGGACAGCCATTTCGATGTGGTCCATTTCCCATTCCGCCCATGCCCCGCGATACATCCATACGCGGCAGTTTTTCATCCAGTCCCGGTCTTTAACGTCATCAATGGCCGCAAGTACGGCGTCGAGGCAGACTTTATGCGTCCCGTGCGGGTCGGCCAGGTCGCCGGCCACGAATATCTGGTCGGGTTTTATGTTGAGCAGCAGTTTTTTGACAATCTCGACATCCTCCTCACTCAGCGGGTTTTTCCTGACCAGTCCGGTTTCATAAAACGGCAGGTCGAGGAAGTGGATGTTTTCATCCCTAAGACCCGAATAGCGGCTTGCATGACGTGCTTCTTCACGGCGGACCGTTCCCTTCATAAACAGGACATCGGGGTGTTCCGGCTTGCCGTCCTCCTTCTTTTCATAACGCAGATAATGTATGATTTCTTCGGCTTTTGATTTTATCCGGCTGTCTTCCGGCGCATATTTTTTGCTGACATCGCGCAGGTATTCGCAGTAGCGTATTACCTCTTCGTCACCTACGGCAATGTTGCCGGACGTCTGGTATGCAACGTGTACATCATGCTTCTGGTCGCACAGCCGGCGGAAGGTTCCGCCCATTGAAATTACGTCGTCATCGGGATGCGGGCTGAAGACGATAATCCTTTTCGGGTAGGGGATTGCGCGTTCCGGGCGGTTGGAATCGTCGGCATTCGGTTTGCCGCCGGGCCAGCCGGTAATCGTGTGCTGTATGTCGTTAAATATTTTGATATTGACATTGTATGCCGAACCGTAAACGGTGAGCAGTTCCCCAAGCCCGTGTTCGCTGTAATCCTTGTTTGTCAGCTTAAGAATGGGTTTGTTTGTAACCTGGCATAACCATACGATGGCCCGCCGTATCAGCTTGTTGTCCCATTCGCAGTTTGTGACCAGCCAGGGATGGCTTATGCGGGTCAGGTTGTACGCCGACGACAAATCGATAATCACCCTCGCATTGGCGTGATGTTGCAGGCAAGTCGCGGGGAGAGCGTCCGTTGCGGCGCCTTCGACCGTCTTCCTGATAATGGCGGCCTTGCTTTCCCCCCAGGAAATCAGCACGACGGCCTTCGCCTCCATAATTGTCCCCAGTCCCATCGTGATAACTCCTGCGGGAACGTTTTCCAGCGAACTGAACAACTGTGCCGATTCCTTGCGCGAGGTATTGTCCATAAGCACAAGGTGAGTCCGCGAACTCACGGAAGCCCCGGCGCTGTTCAGTCCGATAGTCCCGGCCATACCTATCCCCAGGAGCATATAGTCGATGCCCCCAAGTTCCCTTATCTTTTTCTCATACTTTTCACAAAAATCGGATATGTCATTTTTGTTCATGAAGCCGTCGGGATAGAAAATATTCTTTTCAGGAATATCTACATGGTTCAAAAATGCTTCCTTCAACTGGTGAAGATTGCTGTTCGCCTCGTTGGAAAGGGGATAAAACTCGTAAAGCAGGAACACGGCCACGTTTTTGAAGCTCAATTTTTCCTTTTTATGGATATTTATAAGATGCTGGAATATCGTATGCGGAGAACGTCCGCCCGGCAGGACCAGCACGAACGTTTTCTTTGCCTTTTGCCTGTTTAGTATTTCAGCGGCAATCTCGCGGGCAATCTCCAGGGAACCTTCGTCCATAGAGGCGTAAATATGCGCAGGTATTTTCTCAAAACGTGTAAGAACACTGTATTCAAACTCGTTTTCCGGCTTGTAATATTTTTCCGGGATACGGATAAGCGTTATTTGTGAGCTTAAATTTTTTCTCATAACTAATCAAGTATTAAAAATTTGATTGCAAAGATACGACAAGATGAGCGCACCACAAAATTTTGTTTCGCCATGGCCGTCGTTCCCGGCCTGTTTTGCCTGCGTCCTCATTTGTTTTTCTTTCGCCTGTTTTCCGCTTCTATTTGTATAATCCGGCGATTTAATTCTTTTATTTCTCCCTGTGCGGCCTGCAACTTATTGTGATACTGTACAGCCGCCTGTTTCTTTTCTTCCAGTTCATTTTTTAACCGCCGTTCATGCTCAAGCAATCCTTCAATATGCCGTTCCTTAGCGGTAATTTTCTTCGTGAGCTTCTGATTCAGTGTTGCAATAGCACGGTCACTTTCGCGTTTCAGGTTCACGTTCAGGATTTGCATTTCCCTTTCTTTCTTTTCCAGTGCCTTTACTCTTTCCCGCAAAAATTCATTTTCTTCACGCAGTCGTTTTCGGTTTGATAACCAATCCCAGATCCTAATATTCATCATGTTTTTCCAATAATCATTATATTCATTTCGCAAAAGTACAAAAAAAAATCTATTGTTTCCATCGAAGCCGGAATAAAACAGTCCGGCTTCCGGGTGAATCTTCCGGTATTTGCGACGCCGCCGGTGCCCTTTTGGTCGTGCAGGCACGAAGCATGGCCGCCGGCAATCCGTTTCAGGACGATTTTAACACATTACAATAGCTATCCTGCTCGTTGGGATACGTAGATCATTCATTGGGATACGTAGATCATTCGTTGGGCTACGTAGATCATTCGCTGGGCTACGTAGATTATTCATTGGGCTACGTAGATTATTCGTTGGGCTACGTAGATTATTCGTTGGGATACGTAGATCATTCGTTGGGCTACGTAGATTATTCGCTGGGCTACGTAGATTATTCATTGGGCTACGTAGATCATTCATTGGGAGGCGCAGATTATTCGCCTGGAGGCGTGCAGATTACATAAATATCAGTTGTGTTTTTCCAGCGCTTCGATTGCTTTTTCCCATTTGTTCATCGCATCCGACAATTCGTTTTTCAACTTTTCATGTTCGGCATACAGCGAAGCGTCGGCTGCGCCTTCGGGCGTTACCATGCGGGCTTCGAGTGCGGATATGTTTGCTTCTGTCGCGGCGATTTGCTGCTCGGTTTCGGCAACTGTTTTTTCCAGTTTACGGACGAGGCGTGCCTGTTCTTTTTGTTCGTCGTAGGATACCGGATTGTTTTGTCCGGCTGCAACCGCGGGTGTTACCCCGGTAACGGCGGATGCGGTTGCCGCAGCGTCGCCGGCTGTTTTCCGTTCCAGTTCCCGGAGGCTTTCGATTTTTTTATATTCGAGGAAGTCATATATTCCGCCGAGATGTTCCCTTATGCGCTTATTGCCAAATTCGTAGACTTTGTCCACGAGGCCGTCCAGAAACTCCCTGTCGTGCGACACGACGATTACCGTACCGTCAAAATCATGCAGTGCGCTTTTGAGAACATCTTTTGAACGCATGTCCAGATGATTCGTCGGCTCGTCGAGTATAAGCAGGTTGACCGGTTCGAGCAGGAGGCGGATCATGGCCAGGCGGCTTTTTTCGCCGCCGGACAGCACTTTCACCTTTTTATCGGAAGCCTCCCCGCCGAACAGGAACGCTCCGAGTATGTCGCGAATCTTTGTGCGGATGTCGCCCTGCGCAACATAGTCGATCGTTTCGAAGACAGTCTTGCTTTCGTCCAGCAACTGCGCCTGGTTTTGCGCGAAATATCCGGTTTTTACGTTGTGGCCTAATTTGAGCGTCCCCTCATAGTCGGTGATTTCGTTCATGATACATTTGACGAGCGTCGATTTGCCTTCGCCGTTTTTCCCGACGAAAGCGATTTTGTCGCCGCGGTTAATCGTAAACGTAGCCCCGGCAAAAACGCAGTGGTCGCCGTATCGTTTTGACAGGTTTTCGATGACGACCGGATAGGAGCCGGAGCGCGGCGCGGGAGGGAATTTGAGGCGCAGCATGGCATTGTCTTCTTCGTCGATTTCGATGCGTTCGATTTTTTCAAGCTGCTTTATCCGCGACTGCACCTGTATGGCTTTGCTGGCTTTGTAGCGGAACCGTTCGATAAAAGCCTCCGTATCGGCCAGCATTTTTTGCTGGTTTCCATACGCGCGTATCTGCTGTTCGCGCCGTTCTTTGCGGAGAACGACGTATTCATCGTATTTCACTTTGTAGTCGTAGATGTGTCCGAGTTCTATTTCGAGCGTGCGCAGGGTGGTGTTGTTTATAAACGCCCGGTCGTGCGATACGAGTATGACGGCGTTCGCCCGTGTCGTAATGAACGTTTCCAGCCACTGGATGGATTCGATGTCGAGGTGATTGGTCGGTTCGTCAAGGAGCAGGACGTCCGGTCGCCGGAGCAGAAGCTTTGCCAGTTCTATGCGCATGCGCCATCCGCCGCTGAACTCCGCCGTCGGGCGGTCGAAATCGTCGCGCGTAAAACCCAGTCCGGTCAGCGTGCGTTCAAGTTCCGCGTGATAATTTGTCCCGCCCATCATCCGGAACTGTTCGGACAGCGACGTCACGCGCTCAATAAGATTCCCGAACGCATCGGAATCGTAATCCGTGCGTTCGGCAAGTGTTGCGTTCAGGCGGTTTATTTCATTTTCCGTTTCGTGGATATGTTCAAACGCCCGTTCCGCTTCTTCCCGTACCGTCCGCGTGTCGGACAACTGCATTTCCTGCGGCAGGTATCCGATGGTCGTATCGCGCGGAACGCCGGTTGAGCCTTTTGTCGGCGTTTGCATCCCCGCAATGATTTTCATCAGCGTCGACTTGCCCGCGCCGTTTTTCCCGACAAGAGCGATACGGTCCTTTTTGTTTATTACAAAAGAAATGTTGTCCAGCAATGTAAAACCGCCAAATTCAACGGTTAATCCTTCGATTGAAATCATACTTATGATTGAGTTGTTAAAAAAGAAATCCACGCGGAATTTTGCGGCAAAGTTATACGTTTTGTTTGTTTTGGCAAAATTTGCGTTATATTTGCCCCGTATATGTGGGAAATAATTTAACGAATAATATATGGAAAAAAATTGGATACTTGGTTTATTGTTTGCGTTCCTGTGCAACGGGAACATTCCGGCACAATCGCCGGAAAAGCCCTACTGGCAGGATGTACAGGTGGTAGCTGTTAATAAGGAAAAGCCGCGAACAGAGTTTATGAGTTTTGCAGACCGCCATACCGCATTGCGTTCGGTCTTTGAAAAAAGCCCTTTCTACGAATCGTTGAACGGGACATGGAAATTCTTCTTCACGGATGCATATAAGAACCTGCCTACCGGCATAACATCGGCCGGTGCGGACGTGTCGGCGTGGAACGACATTACCGTTCCGGGCAACTGGGAAGTACAGGGCTATGGCGTGGCCATTTATACGAACCACGGTTATGAGTTCAAGGCGCGTAACCCGCAGCCGCCATTACTGCCGGAGGCAAATCCCGTCGGGGTGTACAGGCGTGAATTTGAAGTCCCTGCGGACTGGGACGGGCGCGACGTCTATCTCCATATCGGCGGGGCCAAGTCCGGGTTGTACGTATATATTAACGGCAAGGAAGCCGGATACAGCGAAGATTCCAAGAATCCGGCGGAGTTCCTTATCAATCCCTATATACAGCCGGGGAAAAACATCATTACCCTGAAGATTTTCCGCTGGAGTACGGGGTCCTATCTCGAATGTCAGGATTTCTGGCGCATAAGCGGTATCGAGCGCGACGTTTACCTTTGGTCACAGCCGAAGATTGCCGTGGACGATTTCCGTGTCATATCAACGCTCGGCGATGATTACAGGGACGGCTTGCTGACGCTTGCCATAGACGTCAAAAACAGTACGAAGGAAGCAACGAACGTCACGGCCGGCTATGAATTGCTGGATCGTGAAAACCGTACCGTGGCATCGGCAGAACGGGACTTATGGGTCGCTGCGGAATCGCTGCAAACATTTTCGTTCGATAAAATGCTGGAAAACGTATTGCCGTGGAGCGCCGAATGTCCGAACCTGTACCGCCTGCTTATAACGGTTAAGGCGGACGGGCAGATGACGGAAGTTGTACCTTATACGGCAGGTTTCCGCCGCATGGAAATTAAGGAGATTGACCGGAAGGACGGTAACGGGAAAAACTATACGGTTTTACTTTTCAACGGCCAACCCGTTAAGTTCAAAGGCGTAAATATCCATGAGCATAACGAGAAAACGGGACATTACGTTACGGAAGACCTCATGCGCCGTGATTTTGAGATTATGAAGCAAAACAACCTGAACGCCGTTCGCCTGTCGCACTATCCGCAAAGCCGCCGGTTTTACGAGTTATGCAATGAGTACGGCCTGTATGTCTATGATGAAGCGAATATAGAATCGCACGGCATGTACTACAACCTGCGCAAAGGCGGCTCGCTGGGAAATAATCCCGAATGGCTTCTTCCCCATATAGACAGGACGGTGAACATGTATGAGCGCAATAAAAACCATCCGTCCCTGACGATCTGGTCGCTTGGCAACGAGGCCGGCAACGGATATAATTTTTACCGGACGTATCTTTATATTAAGGACAGGGAAGAAGGCGGCATGAACCGTCCCGTCAACTACGAACGCGCTTTGTGGGAATGGAATACCGACATGTATGTGCCGCAGTATCCGGGTGCAGAGTGGCTGGAGCGTACCGGCAGGGAAGGTAGCGACCGCCCGGTTGTGCCGTCGGAATATTCCCACGCTATGGGCAATTCATCCGGCAATCTTTGGGACCAGTGGATGGCGATCTATAAATACCCCAACCTGCAGGGCGGATTTATCTGGGACTGGGTCGACCAGGGCTTGCTGGAAACAGATGAAAACGGCCGTCCGTTCTGGACTTATGGCGGAGACTACGGCATTGACCGGCCGAGCGACGGGAACTTTTTATGCAACGGGCTTGTCAGCCCCAACCGTACGCCCCATCCCGCCATGGCGGAAGTGAAATATGCATATCAGAACGTGGGCTTTGAACTTGTTGACGCCGTCACCGGCAGGGTACGCATCACGAACCGCTTCTATTTCACGCCGCTTGACGGCAAGTATAAAATCGTGTGCCGCCTGATGAAAGACGGCAAAATGGAAAAGGAGAACGTGTTGCCGCTCAATCTTAAACCGCAGGAATCGGAGACGGTAACTGCGTTTGATTTAAAAGCGTTGAATACGGATGAATCTTCAAGCGAATATTTCCTTAACTTTTCGGTTGTCACGACAGTGAATGATGTTTTGATTCCCGCCGGTCATGAAATAGCCCACGATCAGTTCGTAATACCGGGTGATATTCTCAAAAAGACATATAAGGCGGGCGGAGCAAAACTTAACGTATCGGACGAAGGCGACAGGATTGTCGTTTCGTCGTCGAAAGTAAATTTTGTTTTTGACAGGAAAAGCGGGCTTGTCACTTCGTATAAAGTCGGCGGAACGGAATATTTTAATGAAGGATTCGGCATACAGCCCAATTTCTGGCGAGGCCCGAATGATAATGATTATGGGAACGGCATGCCGGAGCGCGAACAGATATGGAAACAAAGCAGCCGGAATTTCAATGTTGCGGATGCCGCCGTTGCTGTGGAAAATGACAATGCGTTGGTGAAAGTCGCCTACCTTTTGCCTGCGGGTAATCTGTATATCGTCGGCTATAAGATTTATCCGGATGGCGTGGTCAACGTGTCCGTGCGTTTCACGTCAACGGAAATAAACGCTGCGGAAACGGAAATACCGGAAGCTGCACGTACGGCGACGTTTTCACCGGGAATGGAGGCCGCACGCAAGAATGTATCCGGGCTGAACGTTCCGCGTATCGGAGTGCGTTTCCGCGTTCCCGTTACGATGAATACGGTTAATTATTTCGGTCGCGGCCCGGAAGAAAACTATTGGGACCGGAAGGCCGGTACGCTTGTCGGCTTATATCAGGCAAAGGCCGGCGACCTATATTTTCCCTATGTCCGCCCGCAGGAAAACGGCCACCATTGCGATACACGCTGGTTGTCGCTGACCGCCGGGAAAGGCAAGGGACTGCTTGTCGTGGCGGACAGTCTTATCGAATTTAACGCTTTACGCAATACGGTAGAAGATTTTGACGACGAAGAATACACGGATTTGCCGCGCCAGTGGAATAATTTCTCGCCCGAAATGATCAGCAACCGCAATGAATCGGAAGCTAAGAACAAGTTACGCCGCCAGACGCATATAAATAATATCTCGCCGCGTGACTTTGTTGAGGTTTGTGTTGATATGAAGCAGCAGGGTGTAGCCGGTTACAATAGCTGGGGGGCGCGTCCCGAACCTGCGTATTCACTGCCGGCAAACCGCGATTACAAGTGGGGATTTACGCTTGTTCCCGTGAATAACGTATCGGAAGCGCCCGCAAAGAGCAAGTTTAAATATTGAAAACAACGTTTTTCGGAAAGGGAGCATACCGTTGAATCGCGATGTGCCCCCTTTATGCTGTTCCGGATAAAATTTATCCATTATTGTTTTTATTACTCAAAAAATAATTATCTTTGCAGGCCGATGTACGCTATATTTTTTATGACTGACAGGATTATAGCGGGGTTATATTACGTATGGAAAGGATAGTTGAACATATTGAACGCTTGTTATTATGGCATGATTGTGTTATAATACCTGATTTTGGGGGATTTGTCCTTCAGCCGGTTCCGGCTGTGTGTACGGGCGATGAGCATTTGTTCGTCCCGGCTCGTAAAGAAATTGTTTTCAATCTGACATTGACGCACAACGACGGGCTGCTGACGGAATCATATATGCAGGAATATGCGGTGGCTTTTAATGACGCCCGGAAGTATGTCAAAGGCGATGTGGCTGATATGAAAAAGAATCTGGAGGACAACTCGCATATACGATTCGGCCGGATGGGCCTGTTTGTAAAGGAAGATGACCGTATCATCTTTATGCCTGCCGGAAACAGTGATGAACTGTTTTGTACATCATCTTACGGATTGCCTGTGTTTTACTATTTTTCACTTGCTGCGCGCCGGCGGACTGTTCATAATGCGGCTGTTCCGGCGGCTGTTTCCACAGGGGAAGATCAGTCCGCAACGAATGGCCGGGAAAACCGGATTCAATCCGGCAATGTTATTTACACCATACCCGTCACCCGTACATTTATGCGGGTATTCGCAGCTTCGATTGCAGCTATAGTTATTTTCTTTTTAATATCTACACCGGTGACGGATGTGAATAGCGCTTCCTATTCGGCAAGTTTTGTGCCTCAGGAAATAATGCCTGTAAAATCCCCCGGCGAGATTATAGACGATGCTTTCCCGGCACCCGAAATGACGGCCCATCCGGTGAATATACCGGCGATTAATGAGGTAAAAGAGACAGTAGAAAAGGCTTATCCGGAAGTAAAACCCGAAGTGACCGCCTCTGCGACGAAGTCACCGGCAACGTCATCCTCTGCGGTAAAATCCTCTGCGGTGAAATCCTCTGTGGTGAAATCACCGGTTGCAAAATCACCGGCTGCACAGCCGTCTTCGTCCGTGAAAACGCCATCAAAAGCTGTTTCGGATAAATATTATGTGATTATCGGAAGCTGGAAAACCCGCGGACAGGCGCAGGCGCATGTCGGCAGTTTGAAAGGAGATGTTGCAGCTAATGCCGGTATAATTGAGAGCGACGGCAAAGTTCGCGTATATGCGCAACAGTTTCCCGATAAAAAGGCGGCACAGTCTTATCTGAATAAGATCCGTCAAAATCCGAATCATCAGCAGGCGTGGTTATATAAAGGACAATGAACGGGCCTGTTTTTCATAGTACGTCAATGAACACACATAAATATATAGTGGAAATTAATTGGGTTTCATCAATAATAATAAATCAAAATATTAACTTATTAAATTTATGGCAGAAGCAAAAGAAATGCTTTTCCCTGAGTTTCCCCCCGTGTCTGCTCAACAGTGGACAGATAAGATTACAGCCGATCTTAAAGGGGTGCCGTTCGGGAAAAAAATGATTTGGAAGACAGGCGAAGGGTTTGACATAAATCCTTTTTATTGCGCCGAAGACATTGAGGGTATGGCGACAACAACATCGCTGCCCGGAGAGTTCCCGTATGTGCGTGGAACGAAAATCTGTAATTCGTGGCTTGTGCGCCAGGACTTGGATGTTACCGACTGCAGGCAGGCAAACGAAAAAGCGAGGAAATTAGTGGCCGGGAGCGGCGTTACGTCATTGGGTTTTCACCTGAAAGGCGACGCGGTTAATGCAGCTGATATAGCCCTGTTGCTCGACGGTATTTGTCCTGAAAAAACAGAACTTAACTTTAAGACATGTAACCGTAAGACCGTTGAGTTAATTGATATTCTTGCCGGCCTGTTCAAAGCGAAAGGCGCAGATGCCTCAAAATGTAAAGGATCGGTTGCGTATAATCCGTATAAAAGACCATTGGTTGACGGTATTACGTCTGGCGACGAATGGATAAACGAGGCCGTCGCCGTTGTTAAAGCGGGCGAAGCGTTGCCCGGATACCGCGTACTTGCGGTTGACGCCTGTTCCCTGAGTGACGCAGGCTCGTATGTTTCGCAGGAGCTTGGGTATGCACTTTCATGGGGGAACGATCTGATCGTAAAACTGTCGGAAGCAGGATTGCCGGTTCAGGTTATTGCCAAAAAGATAAAATTTAATTTCGGTATATCTTCCAATTACTTCATGGAAATAGCGAAATTCCGCGCCGCCCGCTGGTTATGGGCGGAAATTGTCAAAGCCTTTCATCCGGTTTGCGATGCGCCGGATGGCGGCGGCGAGGACGAGTTTTGTACCTGCGCCTGCAAGATGAAAGCGCACGCACGCACGTCGGCCTGGAATCTTACGGTTTTCGACGCTTATGTGAATCTGCTTCGTACGCAGACGGAAGCAATGTCTGCCGCTCTCGCGGGAGTAGATTCGGTTGCCGTTTCGCCTTATGACGAAATATTTAAGACACCCGACGAATTTTCCGAACGTATTGCGCGTAACCAGCAATTACTCTTAAAGGAAGAATGTCATTTTGACAAGGTTGCAGATCCTGCCGCCGGCTCCTATTATATCGAATCGCTTACCCATTCGCTGGCGGATGCGGCCTGGAAACTATTCCTTGACGTTGAGGACAGGGGCGGCTTCACGGTTGCGGCAAACAGCGGCGACGTGCAGCAGGCCGTTAATGAATCGAACAAAGCCCGCAGGAAAATGATCGCTACGCGCCGGTTGACTTTGCTCGGTACAAACCAGTATCCTAATTTCACGGAGACGGCGGGCGATAAGGTCGAAGTTTCGGATTGCAACTGTGGTTGCGGAAGCGGAGAAAGCGCCGTGACCAAACTGGATTTCTCGCGTGGAGCGTCAGACTTTGAAACGCTTCGCTTCGCTACGGAAAGGAGCGGCAAGAGGCCCAAAGTGTTTATGCTTACCATCGGGAATCTTGCCATGCGTCTGGCACGCTCGCAATTCTCCTCCAATTTCTTCGCTTGCGCGGGATATGAGATTATCGACAATTTGGGTTTTGATACCGTAAAGGAAGGCGTTGAAGCTGCACGTGCCAGGAACGCGGACATCATTGTACTCTGTTCGAGCGACGATGAATACGTAGCGTTTGCCCCCGAAGCGTTTGCGCTGACCGGTGACAGGGAACTGTTCGTAGTGGCGGGCGCTCCGGCATGTATGGACGACCTGAAGGCTGCGGGAATTAATAATTTTATTAATGTAAAGAGCAATGTGCTTGAAACGTTACAGATGTTTAATCAAAAAATGAATATAGGGAGTTGACAAATATGAGACCTGACTTTAAAAACATTGATATAAAATCCGGTTTTGCCGCTTTTAATGCGACGGAATGGAGCCGGTCGAAAGGCATCGAAGCCAATTGGAACACGCCTGAACAGATACAGGTGAAATCCGTTTATACGAAAGATGACCTTGACGGAATGGAACACCTTCATTACGCCGCAGGCCTTCCACCCTATCTGCGCGGCCCTTACAGCGGCATGTACGTTACACGTCCGTGGACAATCCGCCAGTACGCGGGATTTTCTACCGCCGAGGAATCAAACGCTTTTTACCGCCGCAACCTGGCGTCGGGCCAGAAAGGGCTGTCCGTAGCGTTCGACCTTCCGACGCACCGCGGTTATAATGCCGATAATCCCCGCGTCGTAGGCGACGTGGGAAAGGCCGGCGTGTCAATCTGTTCGCTCGAGGATATGAAAGTGCTGTTCGACGGAATACCCCTGAACCAGATGTCCGTTTCCATGACGATGAACGGCGCCGTCCTTCCCGTACTTGCGTTTTATATCAACGCAGGCCTGGAGCAGGGCGCCAGGCTCGAAGAAATGGCGGGAACGATCCAGAACGACATCCTGAAAGAGTTTATGGTGCGTAACACGTATATTTATCCGCCCGAATTTTCGATGCAGATCATTGCGGATATTTTCGAATATACATCCCAAAAGATGCCCAAGTTCAACTCAATTTCGATTTCGGGCTACCACATGCAGGAAGCCGGGGCAACAGCCGATATCGAAATGGCCTATACGCTGTGCGACGGAATGGAATACCTTCGCGCCGGGATAAACGCCGGTATCGACGTCGACGCCTTTGCGCCGCGCCTGTCGTTCTTCTGGGCCGTCGGCATGAACCATTTTATGGAGATAGCCAAGATGCGTGCGGCGCGTATGTTATGGGCGAAGATCGTTAAGAGTTTCGGCGCGAAAAACCCGAAATCGCTGGCTTTGCGTACGCACAGTCAGACGTCGGGCTGGTCGCTTACGGAACAGGACCCCTTCAACAACGTCGGACGCACGTGTATCGAAGCCATGGCTGCCACGCTGGGACACACACAGTCACTGCATACGAACGCACTGGACGAAGCCATCGCCCTGCCGACCGACTTCTCTGCACGTATAGCGCGAAACACGCAGATTTATATCCAGGAGGAAACGCAGCTATGCAAACAGATCGACCCCTGGGCCGGATCCTATTATGTGGAAACGCTTACGAACGAACTTGTGCATAAAGGCTGGGCTTTGATTCAGGAGATTGAAAGCATGGGCGGCATGGCCAAAGCCATTGAGACGGGTCTTCCGAAGATGCGCATTGAGGAAGCCGCCGCCCGCACGCAAGCCCGTATTGATTCGGGCGTCCAGACGATTGTCGGCGTAAACCGGTATCGCCTGGAAAAAGAAGACCCGATTGATATTCTGGAGATCGACAATACGGCGGTCCGCGAGCAGCAGGTACAACGCTTGAAAGATTTGCGGGCCGGCCGCGACGAAGAAGCCGTCAAAAAAGCACTGGCCGACATCACGGAATGTGTGCGTACGAAGCAAGGCAACCTGCTTGATTTGGCTGTTAAGGCGGCAGGACTTCGCGCTTCGCTGGGAGAGATTTCAGATGCCTGCGAAGAAGTGGCAGGACGTTATAAAGCAATAATCAGAACCATATCAGGAGTGTATTCATCAGAAACAAAAA
>JAISYY010000022.1 GCA_031269635.1 Tannerella sp.
GATGCAATGAATAAAGGATTGCAAAAAGCGACGGGCGATTATGTGTGGTTCCTGAATGCCGGCGACGTCTTGGCACACAGTAATACGGTCAAAGACCTGGCCGCCATTGCCATGCAAAACGGATGGCCGGATATCCTGTACGGCGAAACGGACTTGATGGATATAAACGGGAAAATCATCGCCGCACGCCGCTTGAAAGCGCCTCAAACATTGACATGGAAAAGTTTCCGGATGGGAATGGTGGTATGTCACCAGGCGTTTGTTACAAAGCGAAGCATCGCGTCGGCGTATGATCTGCAATACCGTTTTTCGGCTGATTTTGACTGGTGTATCCAATGTATGAAGGCAGCAAAGACGATTATCAATTCCCGGCTGCGCGTGGTAAACTATTTATATGAAGGCCTGACTACCGCCAACCGGAAAGCGTCGTTAAAAGAACGTCATGCCATTATGTGCAAATATTATGGTACCTTTGCGACGAACTTGTTGCATGTCTGGTTTGCCATTCGCTTTTATTGGGCGAAATGGACAAAAAAGATTGTGTAATTTATAGATAGATAAAAAGAATTTGCGTTTAAATTGAAAAAGTATGATACAAGACAAAATTAAAAAATGTGTTCCACACATTGTGGCAGTGTTGCTTTTTGCCGGACTGGCGGTTACCTACTTTGCGCCGGAGGCTTTTGAAAATAAAAGTTTGATACAAGGGGATGCGAAAAGCGCTGGCGGCTGGGGAAAAGATCTGGCTGATTACCACCAGCAAACAGGCGAATATGCTTTCTGGTCGAACCGGATGTTTGGCGGAATGCCGGCCAATTATACGTATTCGCCACCGTTCGTAAACATATTTGCTTATATCGGAGGACTGACAGGATATGTCATGCCGGGAAATTTAAACCTGGTATTTCTATATCTGATAGGGTTTTATATCCTCCTGATATCAATAGGATGTAAACCATGGCTAAGCGCTATTGGCGCTACTGCCTATGCGTTTGCGTCATTCAATCTGGTCAGCATTGAAGCCGGACATGTGAATAAATGTCTGGTCATGGCTACTATGGCGCCGATTATTGGGGGAATCATCCTCTGCTATCGAAAGAAATACCTGTGGGGTATCCTTGTTACGCTTGTCTTTACCGGAATAAATGTAGTGTGGGGACATCAGCAAATCAGTTATTACCTCCTGATAATGATATTGTTGCTGGCGATTGTATATTTGGTATATGCTATTCGGGAACATACTCTCCCCGATTATTTTAAATCCTCCGCAATTTTGCTTGTGGTTGCAGCGCTGGCGATTGCTCCCGAAGCGGGTAGACTGATTTCTACGGCCGATTATACGAAAGATACGATGCGGGGCGGCGCCGTACTGCAAAGTAATGCGGAAGGCGAAAAAACTTCATCCGGTCTGAACATTGATTACGCCTTTCAGTGGAGCTACGGAAAAGGTGAAACAATGACCCTGCTCATCCCCGATTTCTACGGGGCGAGTTCGAATTATGACATCGGCACGGATTCCGAATGTTACAAGTTATTGCGTCCGACGGGGCAGGCTGCCCAGTTTTGCAAACATGCTCCTACATATTGGGGTGACCAACCCGGTACTTCTGGGCCGGTATATGTGGGCGCTGTCGTTTGTTTTCTGTTCGTGCTGGGGTTGATGATTGTGAAAGGCAAGGAAAAATGGTGGCTGCTGGGTGCAACCGTTGTATCCCTTATTTTGTCGTGGGGCAGGCATTTCCCGCTGAATGAGTTCCTGTTTCATCATTTGCCGCTGTATAATAAATTCCGTACGCCGTCGATGGCGTTGGTCATTGCCGAAGTAACGATGGTCACGCTGGCCATACTGGCGGTGAAAACATTCCTGAAGCAGACCGACAAATGGAAATTGCTCCGTCCCCTGTATATCGCTGCCGGAATAACCGGAGGATTATGCCTGTTTTATGCGTTGTTCGGAAGCAGTATGATGAGTTTCTCTTCCTCGTCGGATGATTACTACTTTAAGGAATATCCGCAACTTCTAACTGCATTGATAGCCGACCGGCAACACTTGTTGACTTCCGACGCCTGGCGTTCGTTTTTCTTCATCGCATTTGCCGCAGGCGTCTTATGGTTCTATTTGAGAAAACCTTTTAAAATCACCTATGCGGTAATCGCTTTGGGCGTCTTGATTTTTATTGACCTCTGGACGGTCGATAAACGATTCATAAACTATGACAGTTTTCTCCCGAGGAAAAAAGCGATGGAATTTGTCGCCACACCGGCAGACTTGCAGATTCTGGAAGATAAAGACCCGAATTACCGGGTATTCAATTTGACGAAAAGTCCTTTTAACGAATCGGAAACGTCGTATTTCCATAAATCAATCGGAGGATACAGCCCGGCTAAGCTCCGTCGCTACCAGGATATTATTGATTACCATCTTTCGCAAAACCTTAATCCGAATGTATTGAACATGCTCAATACGCGTTACCTGATTGTCCGGACGCAGCAGGGGCCGCAAGTGCAGTACAATGACAAAGCTTTGGGGAATGCCTGGTTTGTGAATGAAATCAAGTGGGTTGATTCGCCGGATGAGGAGATCGTTGCGCTGAAAGATTTTGATCCTGCGCAAACCGCTTTTATTGATAAGGAATGGCAAAGCAGTTTGCCGGACTGGGAGGCTTTGCAGCACGAAAAAGACAGTGCGGCGTTTATCCGGCTGACGGACTATGCCAATCCGGGGAATTTGTTTTATGAAAGCAGCAATACGGTGCCCCGTCTGGCGGTGTTCTCCGAAGTGTTTTATAAGACATGGCGTGCGTATATTGATGGTGTAGAAGCGCCTCTGGTACGGGTAAACTATATTTTGCGCGGATTGGCTGTGCCGGCCGGCGAGCATAAAATCGAGTTTAAGTGTATGGACGATATCTATTTGAAGAGCGCTAAGATTTCCCTCATATCGTCGATCGTTGTCGGGATTATCATCTTGTGTTTATTCGGTTTTGCTGTTTGGACGGCCGTAAAAACAGGTCTGAATACGGGGAGCGGGCGGCTTGCTTCCGGTAAGCGCATAACCTCCGGCAAATGCTGATCTGGGAAGAATAATGAAAGGTTATCGTGATATATCTTCCTCCGAAATGGAGGTTTTGGTGAAGAACGGCTGTTTTTGTGAGGACTGGTCGAGAGTTAAGGTTAAGGAAGGGTTTATCGCCGGACGTGTTCGGAATGTGACGTTTTCGGGTGATATTTACCTTGGCGTATTCAGGCGTAAGATTACTTTTATCGGGGGGATTGAACGACATTCGGGAATCTATAATGCGACAATTCATAATTGTGTTATCGGCGATGATGTTTATATTAATCAGATAAAAAATTACATCGCGAATTATCGTATTGAAAAGAATGTGTTGATTGAAAGTATTGATACGCTTACCGTTGATGGTGCATCCTGCTTCGGGAATGGCGTCCGGGTGGCGGTACTGAACGAAACGGGAGGGCGTGAAATACCGGTTTACAATGAGTTATCTGCCCATACGGCGTATTTGATTGCCTTTTACCGCCATAGACCGGAACTGATAAATAAACTGACCCGTATGATCGACGATTATACGGCCGGTATTCGTTCCGGGATGGGCAGCGTCAAAGAAGGGGCACATTTGCTCAACTGCCGTACGCTTCTGAATGTGTACATCGGGCGTTATGCGAAGATTGAGGGAATCTACCGCTTGAATAACGGAAGTGTCAACAGTTCGGAGAAAGATCCTTCCTATATAGGGTCGGGTGTTATTGCCGAAAATTTTATTACGGCAAGCGGTTGTACGATCAGCGAATCGTCGGTTGTAAATAATTGCTTTATCGGACAGGGAACAATACTCGGTAAACAATATTCGGCGGAGAACTCCGTGTTTTTTGCCAATTGTCAGGGTTTCCACGGCGAAGCATGTTCCGTATTCGCAGGGCCGTATACGGTTTCGCATCACAAGTCTACGCTGCTGATTGCGGCCTATTTCTCGTTTCTGAATGCGGGAAGCGGTTCCAACCAGAGTAACCACATGTACAAACTTGGCCCCATTCACCAGGGTATTGTGGAACGCGGCAGCAAGACGGCAAGCGATTCGTACATCCTCTGGCCGGCGAAGATCGGAGCATTCTCATTAGTCATGGGGCGCCATTACCGGAACACGGATACATCCGACCTGCCTTTTTCTTATCTGATAGAAAATTCAAATGAGAGTTTCCTTGCGCCGGGCGTCAATCTGCGCAGCATTGGAACGATACGCGACGCCCAGAAATGGCCGAAACGCGACCGGCGTAAGGACGATAAGCTGCTGGACTGTGTCGTTTTTAACCTGTTAAGCCCCTATTCCGTTCAGAAAATTATCCGCGGGAGGGATGTGCTGGAAAACCTTAAGAAAATATCAGGCCCGGCTTCCGATTACTATATGTACAATAGCGTTAAAATGACGAACAGATCCCTTGAGAAAGGGATTTCTTTGTATAAAATAGCCATCACAAAGTTTCTTGGAAACGGATTGGTAAAAAAACTTGAAATCGCGGATTACGCTAATGAGGAAGAAATGCGAAAAGTAATCGCGCCCGAAGGCGAAGGATACGGTGAATATGAAGGAACGGGTGAATGGATCGATATGGCCGGATTGCTGGTTCCTAAAGAAAAGGCAGTGAAAATGATTGAAGGGATAGAGAACGGCACAATCACATCGCTGAGCGAAATAAACGAAAAATTTCATGAATGGAAGGACCGTTATCTTAAATGGTCGTGGAACTGGATTGTCTCAAGGCTTAAAACCGAAGAAGGAATTGATGTGGAAAATATTTCGGCAAAACAACTTGCGGAGTTCGTAAAGAAATGGAAAAACGCGGTAGTGAGGCTTGACAGCATGATTTACGAAGATGCAAAGAAAGAATTTACGTTGAAATCGCAGACCGGCTTTGGTATTGACGGAAAAGATAAAACAAGGATTTCGGATTTCGAGCATGTACGTGGTGAATTTACGAGTCATCCGGCAGTAACGGAGATCATTGAACATATTGAGAAAAAAAGCCGGTCGGCCGACAAAGTAATGGAAAAGCTGAAATTAGTGAATAGTGAATAACAACCGTCCCAGCCGTCCCCAAAAAACCTGTAAATCATGCAATCATCTCTGGACAATGTCTTCCTTTCCTACTGCGGCGAAGGAAACCATTCATCATACTGTTCCCTCAATGCTACCAGTTTTGCGGCATATTCCGGAACGGAAGTAAAATGACGCGTTTCATACGGGTCTTTATTGTGGTCCAGCAACTGTTCTTCTTCGTCGACAACATCATACTTCACATATTTATAATGTTCTGCATCAATGACTGCCCGGCCTATCTGGCTTTCGATTCCCAAACTCTTCCGCCATTCCACAGGCTGACATTCAAGGAGCGGACGAATACTACGTCCCCGTTCGTCGGCTTTACCTTGAAAGCCGGCATAATCCGATACAGTAGGTAACAGATCAAGTCCGTTGGAAATAAGATGTACACTGTCCACTACAGAAGCCGGAATGGTTCCCTTCCACATCACCAAAAAGGGAATATTGATCGCTTCTTCGTAGAGTACGGTTTTGTGTTCCAAGCGGTGAGATGCATCCATATCCCCATGGTCGGACGAAAAAATGACAAGCGTGTTTTCTTCCTGTCCACTTTCTTTCAATGCGTTCAAAATGATTTGTATTTGTTTGTCTACCAGTTCCGTCAATCGGCAGTAAGCCCAACGATGCATACGCCAATCTTCCTTGGTATAGTTGATGCGTGCGTCCCTGCGGAACGGACGTCTGTTAATCAGCCAGTGGACGGCCTGAGGCTCGTCTTCCTGAGGCTCAAAATTGGGAGGCAATGGCGGACAATATTGTGTGAAGAAATCTTTCCGGGAAACATGTTCCGGCATTTTTAATGCTTCGTCCAATGTTGCAACTTCTTTTTTCCCGTGCGCGATGATGCCTTTAT
Source organism: Tannerella sp. (assembly GCA_031269635.1). GTDB lineage: Bacteria > Bacteroidota > Bacteroidia > Bacteroidales > Tannerellaceae > Tannerella. Next base: position 5,974 of record JAISYY010000022.1, read on the forward strand.
CACTTTCCGTCTGAGCAAAATCCCGGATGGCCATGTAGCAAATGTCGTGTGGATTGATGAGGGAAACAATCAGGAAATACGGCTTCGCATGTTGGCTTTTGATATATTCCGCCGTACGTTTGGCCAAGTCATCCCGTTCGTCCTTACTAATAACGTTAAATCCCAGTGTGTCGGGATTCAGCGATGGTGCCAAATGTTGTTTGCCGCCGTAGGCAAGTTCATATCCTGCCCGGTGCATCCAGGAGGCCAGCGTGGTATGCTTCACCTCTTCTGCAAGCGGCTGTATGCGCATGGCAGCACCGTTTTCCCTTACGGGATTTCCATCAGTATCTCTGAAATATCCGGGGAATCGCCCGGTTATCAGGCATAACCTTGCCGGAGCTGATACGGGATTGGGGGCATACGCCCGCGTAAAACGCACGCCGTTTTCGGCAATATAGTCCATCGCCGGTGTTTTCAGCCACGGATTACCTGCACAACTCATCATGGAAGCGCTTTGCTGGTCGGTGAAAATATAAATGATATTCGGACGCTTCACCTCCTGCCTGCCCGTACAAGCCGTACCGACTAAAATCGCAGGGCTTAATACAGCGTATTTTAACAAATCTACACGTCTCATACACATCTTTTATTTTTTACTTACATGAATTTCTCCCGTTTTTGCAAATTCAGGAGGCCGGTCATTAGCCAGACGAGGCTGCCTGCCAGGAGGAAGATGCGGCTTTTCAGGATGGTGTTTTGCCATATCATGGGGTGGATGTCGCGGGGGATGGTGAAGGGATTCAGGAATACGTTCCAGAAGGAATTGGCGATCGTGTTGACGGCGTTCATGAAAATGAAGAATACCAGGCCGAGGATGATCATGATT